>MPDF01000055.1 GCA_001874365.1 Gammaproteobacteria bacterium MedPE
AATAAGTTGGGCGCGATTTAACTTATATAAGCTATTTCCGTTATTCCAATACTCTTTTAGCCAGAACACCTGTTTAAGTCTCTTTCATCGTTCTCCTTTCTCCTTAGCGCCGTCTAAAGCGATTTTACATGGCGTAGTCTCTTTTTACTCTTGCTTTATTTTAAATGTAAAATGTATTTTTATATTTGACATGAGTGTTTTTTGGCATTACTTTGTATTTAAAAATCTATTTTATATTTAATTGGGTGCGAAAATGACGACTAAATTGGTAACTCTTCATGCTAACGACAATGTCTTGATTTGCTGCCAACAACTGGAAGCAAAAGAGCAGATTTCGATAGATGGCCAATATTATGAATTGCTAACAACAATTGACCTTGGGCATAAAGTAGCGAAAGCACCAATTAACAAAGGTGAGCAGATTATTAGATATGGAGTACCTATCGGTTCGGCTACGCAGTATATAGATGCAGCTGAGCACGTACATATACATAATATGAAGAGTGATTACATTCCGTCGCATACGAGACAATCACGAGTTGGAGAACGATAGGGTGCAAGGTTATTTACGTAGCGATGGACGAAAGGGCATTCGAAACGTCGTCGTTATTGCATACCTAGTAGAGTGTGCACATCACGTTGCTAAAACAATCGTTTCTCAAGTGAATGATCCAGATGTCCAACTTATTGGCTTTCCCGGCTGTTACCCGAATGATTACGCTCTACAAATGATGAAGAGGCTATGCACTCATCCTAACGTTGGTGGAGTTGTCTTAGTATCTCTCGGTTGTGAAGGTTTCAATAGAGAAGACTTAGAAAAAACAATTAAAGAAAGCGGTAGGCCGGTGGAAACATTGGTCATCCAAAAAACTGGTGGCACTACTTCTACAATCAAGCAAGGTGTAATTCATGCGAAGACTATTCTTGCAGCAACTCAACAAGTAAAAGCCGTGAACATGCGTATTTCAGAACTGGTCATTGGCACTATTTGTGGCGGTTCAGATGGTACGAGTGGAATTAGTGCTAACCCTGCTGTTGGTGTTTGCTTTGACAAGCTAATAGAACAAGATGCGACCTGTATCTTTGAGGAGACTGGTGAATTAATTGGCTGTGAGCATATCATGAAGAAAAGAGCCGAAACTCCAGAGCTTGGTCATAAGCTGCTCGAGTGTGTCGAAAAAGCTGAGAAATATTACACTAAAATGGGATATGGCAGTTTTGCTCCGGGAAATGCTGAGGGAGGATTGACGACTCAGGAAGAGAAGTCAATGGGAGCATACGCTAAATCAGGCGCATCACTCATTAGTGGCATTATTATTCCGGGCGAAATACCTTCGAAGAAGGGGCTGTTTCTCATGGATGTCGTGCCAGATGGTGAGCCTACTTTTGGTTTTCCGAATATTTCAGACAATGCTGAAATCGTTGAAATGATAGCTTCGGGTTGCCATTTGACACTATTCACTACAGGTAGAGGCTCCGTCGTCGGCTCTGCTATTTCACCCGTTATCAAGATTTGTGCGAATCCTTATACGTATCATAACCTCTCTGACGACATGGATGTCAACGCAGGAACAGTTATTGACGGTACTAAAAGTGTAGAAGAAGTCGGTCAAGAAATCTTTGAGCTTGTCGTTGAAGTTGCACAAGGCAAAGAGAGTAAGTCAGAGGCTCTAGGTCATAAGGAGTTCATACTCACCTACAAGCATTTTGATTCAAATCAGTCAGATAATACAAACATAGAATTTAGTCCTGTCTGCGGAGCATAGGTAAATCTTGTTAAAGCATTGAAGTAAAGCACAAGAGTTTTGAATATAGATATGAATATAGCGAAAAAGAAACTAGGAAATACTAATCTTGAAGTGACCACATTAGGGGTTGGAACAGCATCGTTGGGCAACCTTTATAAGAAGATTGGCGATGCGGAAGCCCAACTCACTCTTAACCGTGCTTTCGAGTGTGGGTTAAATTTTTTTGACACTGCGCCGCGCTATGGTCTTGGTTTAAGTGAACGGCGAGTTGGAGATGTTCTTCGTGAAAAGAATAAGTCTGACTACGTACTATCAACAAAAGTGGGGCGTGTCTTAACTCGTGACGTGCACGCAAAAACGTCTGAGCTTAGATATGAATTTGATACACCGATGCCATTCGATGCTCATTACGACTATACGTATGACGGAATAATGCGTTCATATGAGGATAGCTTACAACGCCTCGGGTTAGCTTCTATAGACATATTACTCATTCATGATATCGGCGCGTTTACACATAGCTCAAAGGACCTACATTACTATAAGCAGCTAGAAACAAGTGGTTTTAGCGCTTTAGAGGAATTGAGAAGGAGTAAGCAAATAAAGGCCGTTGGTCTTGGTGTAAATGAAACTGAGATTTGTGAACGTGCGATGCAGTTAGGCCAATTCGATTGCTTTTTACTCGCTGGGCGCTATTCATTGCTCGAGCAGGACGCTATCGACTCATTTCTTCCTAAATGTAAAGAACACGGCGCATCGATAATCCTAGGAGGCCCATATAATTCGGGCATATTAGCGACTGGGGTTAAGGGAACGAATACGCCAATGTATGACTATGCTCCTGCTCCACAAGAAATTATAAAAAGAGTTTCTGACATTGAAGATTTGTGCAACGAATTTAACGTCACGTTAGCGGCGGCTGCTCTTCAATTCCCACTAGCGCATGAAGCGGTGGCAACCGTTATTCCAGGCATAGATAGTGAAGCTAGGATGACAAAGACAGCAGAGTTATTTAACGAAAATATTCCTCAAGAATTTTGGAATACGTTAAAAGATAGCGGGCTAATAAAAGAAAACGTACCTGTTCCGAGCGAGCTATAAACGATGACTATTTACTCAGGACGCATAATTGATAGCCACCAACACTTTTGGAAAATGAGCAGAGGTGATTACGATTGGTTAACACCTGATTTGA
Organism: Gammaproteobacteria bacterium MedPE; assembly: GCA_001874365.1. Taxonomy (GTDB): domain Bacteria; phylum Pseudomonadota; class Gammaproteobacteria; order Enterobacterales; family Psychrobiaceae; genus Psychrobium. The sequence goes on from MPDF01000055.1 coordinate 2,944, forward strand.
CCATTTTATATCGGGACTTCTTACCTGCTGATTACAGCATTCTTGCTGAAGAACTTGGGATTGTTCAATCAATATTGGTGCAAGCAGCAGCGACTGAAGAAGAGACAATTTACCTGTTAGGCTTGGCCGAAGAGAATGATTTTATAGCAGGAGTCGTAGGCTGGGTGGATATGGAGAAACCTTCTAGTACGGTCACAAAACGTTTAGAGATGTTTTCTAGCTTCCCTTTTTTCAAAGGAATAAGACCAATGCTACAAGATATTAGAGACGTTGATTGGATCTTAAATCCGTCATTTTCTCCGGTATTCGAACAGCTTGTAAAATTGGATCTTACGTTTGATGCATTAGTTCACGTAGAACATCTGGAAAATATCTTCTATATCGCTTCCCGATTTCCAACACTTAGAGTTGTTATTGACCATTGCGCAAAACCAAATATCGCTAGTCAGAAGTTTGATATTTGGGCAAAGAAGCTAAAGATGTTTGTTAAAACAGAAAACGTCTATATCAAGATTTCGGGACTGACTACCGAAGCCAATGCTAACCAGATGAATGCCGACAATTACAAAAGATACATTGAGCATGTTCGTGATGTTTTTGGCTCAGAAAGAATCATGTGGGGAAGTGACTGGCCCGTAGTCAACTTGAAGAGTGCCACCTCACAATGGATGGATTTAACTAATGAGTTAGTTGCTGACTGGTCACCTGAAGAAATTGAAAATATCTTTGTTAATTCGGTACGTACTTTTTACCAAATTAACAATATTAAGTCTAAATGATGAGAGTTAGAAATGAATAATCAAAAAGTTTCTGTAGTAACAGGTGGTGGTAGCGGCATTGGCTATTCCATTAGTAAAGCGTTAGCTGATCTAGGCCATAAAGTAGTCGTTGTTGATTTGTCTTACGAATCGGCACAAAAAACAGCGAATGAAATTATGTCAAATGGTGGTTTAGCTTCAGCCGTAGAACTTAATGTAGCAAAGCACCGCGAAGTTATTGATGCATTCAATGAGATTGAATCAAACAATGGCAGAATTGACGTTCTTATCAATAACGCGGGTATTGGATCGATTGGTACGTTGGAAGAGACATCTGAAGAAGAGCTTGATCGTGTTTATCAAGTTAATGTCAAAGGTGTTTACAATTGTTCATATGCAGCCATTCGTCATATGAAAAGTAAAAAGGCTGGAGTTATCGTTAATTTGGCATCAATTGCCTCAAGTGTCGGTATACCTGATCGATTCGCTTATTCAATGAGTAAAGGGGCAGTACTGACGATGACTTACTCTATTGCTAAAGATTATGTCAAAGACGGCATTCGTTGTAACTGTATCGCGCCGGGTCGAGTGCACACCCCGTTTGTTGATAGTTACCTTGAGAAAAACTACCCAGATAACACAGACGAAATGTTTGAGAAACTGTCAAAAACACAACCTATAGGTCGAATGGGAACCCCTAAAGAAATCGCAGCGCTAGTGAAGTACTTGTGCTCAGATGAGGCATCATTCATCACGGGCAGTAATTTCCCAATCGACGGCGGCTTTGTAACAATCAACAATTAGTAGGAAACATAATGAAACTTTTACGCTTTGGACCAGAAGGTCGAGAAAAACCGGGTATGTTAGACGCAGAGGGAAATATAAGAGACCTGTCTTCATTTTGTCCTGATATAAGTGGTACGACTCTATTGCCTGAGAATTTAGCGCGTCTGAGCGCTTTAGGTATTACGACGTTGCCGATAGTTGAAAATGGTGTTCGAATTGGTGCGTGCGTAAACAATGTCAGTAAGTTTATTTGCGTGGGTTTGAACTACGCTGATCATGCCGCCGAATCAAACATGCCAATACCTAGTGAGCCCGAGGTATTTTCAAAATTCACCAGCGCGATTTGTGGCCCAAATGATGACATTAAGAAACCCCGAAATTCTAATAAGTTGGATTGGGAAGTAGAGTTAGCCATAGTAATTGGTGAAGAAGCGTCTTATGTATCAGTAGAAGAAGCAGAAAAGCACATTGCTGGATATTGCGTTTGCAATGATGTCTCAGAACGCAATTTTCAAATTGAAAGAGGAAATCAGTGGGACAAAGGAAAGGGTTGTGACACCTTTGGTCCAATAGGTCCTTATCTGGTTACCAAAGATGAAATTGAAGACATTAACAACCTCAATATGTGGTTACAGGTTAATGGCAAAAGATATCAAAACGGCAATACTAGCACGATGATTTTTAAACCGGCTTTTATTGTCCATTACCTAAGTCAGTTTACGACTCTTAAGCCGGGCGATGTTATATCGACGGGTACTCCACCGGGAGTCGGTTTAGGTCAAACTCCCCCTGTTTATTTAAATGTAGGTGACAAAATTACTCTTGGAATTGATGGTCTAGGTGCTCAATCCCAATCAGTTATTGACAGTTAAAACACGCTACTTCCTGTGGTTTTTGGTTAGTGGCAAGGACGCTACTATTTTTATTACTAAAAAGAGTTTATCGATGATAATTTCAGCCTCAACAGATTTTAGAGAAGCCGCTAAGGCTAAGCTTCCTCCTTTCTTATTCCATTATATTGACGGTGGTTCCTATGCTGAAACTACGTTGAGTCGAAATTGCACTGATTTAGCAGATGTTGCATTAAAACAACGGGTACTGCGCAATATGTCTGAGCTTAGTCTGGAGACTGAGTTATTCGATGAAAAGCTAGATTTACCAATAGTTTTAGCACCTGTGGGCTTAACTGGCATGTACGCTAGAAGAGGCGAAGTTCAGGCAGCAAAAGCGGCTGAGAATAAAGGCATTCCATTTACGTTATCTACTGTTTCAGTTTGCCCCATTGAGGAAGTGACGCCTGAAATTGACAGGGCAATGTGGTTCCAGTTATATGTTCTAAAAGACAGGGGCTTTATGAGAAATGTCCTAGAGAGAGCAAAGGCCTCTGGAGTGAAGACATTAGTATTTACAGTTGATATGCCTGTTCCCGGTGCCAGATATAGAGACATGCATTCAGGCATGAGTGGAAAATACGCGAGCGTCCGAAGAATCGCACAAGCCATCACTCATCAGCAATGGGCATGGGACGTTGGCGTATTTGGTCGCCCTCATGATTTAGGAAATATTTCAGTATATCGAGGTGAACAGATTAAATTAGAAGATTACATCGGATGGTTAGGTAATAATTTCGATCCTTCTATTAGCTGGAAAGATCTCGAATGGATCAGAGACTTTTGGGAAGGTCCCATGATAATCAAAGGCATTTTAGACGAAGACGACGCAAAAGACGCAGTGAGTTTTGGCGCTGATGGTATTGTGGTATCCAATCATGGAGGAAGACAGCTCGATGGTGTTCTCTCATCGGTGAAAGCGCTACCAAAGATAGCCGATGCTGTGAAAGGAGACATAAAAATTCTAGTAGATTCAGGCGTAAGAAATGGATTAGATGTCGTTCGAATGTTAGCTTTGGGAGCTGATTGTACAATGATAGGCCGTTCTTATATTTATGCATTGGCCGCGCAAGGACAGATAGGTGTTGAACACCTGTTAGACCTGTACAAGAAAGAGATGCAAGTAGCAATGACGCTCACTGGTGCAAAGAGCTTAAAAGATTTGAATAGAGATTCACTAATTAGCTTTTAGTGGATGTATGCATTTAATGATGTTGTCTCTCCAATTTTCGCTATTGTGCTCTGCTTTAATTAAACAGGATGCTTTAATCATTGAACAAGGTTACAGCGGTCCAAAAGCCGCAGCACCTTTGGGAAGCACTGATAAAAGTGACGCAATGGGGAGTTTAATGTCAACAGTTATGGGGTTCATAACTTATCGCTACCCCAGAAGTCGATGCATTAGTTCAACGAGTTTTGACTAAGCACGATATCAATATTGAAGATATTAGGAACGCGTTGGCGAAGCCATGTAAGCATTATAGCTGTAGTTAATCTGTAAAGGGCTTACGTTGAATGGCAAAGGACTGCCTATAAGGCAGTCCTCACCCAGTTTATTATAAATTCTGTTCAGTAAACTGAGCCAGTGCACTACGTTCAACCTCATCGAATATCAAAATACTGCCGTTTTCATAGTGCCTATACACATTCACTGCTGCTGATGCACCGCTAGACGCAGGAGTCACAAACTTATCGTCAATTTGCGCCAAGTTACCTAAAACGATGGTGCGACAATTACGACCGCCACGGGACAACATGCCTTTCATTTGCGCGCGGGTCATGTTTTGTGCTTCATCAATAATAAGCACAGCGTCATCTAAAGAACGACCGCGGAAATATGCCATGGAAGTAAATTCGATATTGGCGCGTTCAACAATGTGCTCGACAGTCGCTGACGTTTGACGCTCGTCGTCCGTATTACTGTGCATCGAGATTAGCGCATCGGTGATTCCTGCAAGTAACGGTAAGGATTTTTCTTTGAGATCGCCAGGAAGGTAGCCAGGTTCATCGTCCATAAAATCTCGGCTGCGTACCACAACAATTTTCTTGTACTGTTTGGTTTCTAATACCTGATGTAGTGCCGCCGCTACAGCAAGGAATGTTTTGCCTGAGCCAGCTGGACCAAGGATGATATTGAGATCAAAAGAGTCATCCGTTAATTGCCTTATAGCCACTTGTTGGCGCTGATTTTTAGGTGATATTCCCCATACTTTTTCTTGGCTTTTTAAAAATAATTTAGTGACTACCGAGGTTTCACTGACTTCTAAAATTCGACCAACATGACCGACATCATCATACCAATACATGTTACGTTGAGCACTGTCGTTAAATAAATGACGGTCGAGTTTATAGATGTTGTGGTTAACTTTGACTTTTGATGCGTCATCCAATGCATCAAAAAGATCACCCTTAAATGCTTGCACCCCTGTGTAGAGCAAATCAGCATCACTTATGTCATGTTCGACTTTGACATCTTCAGAGTCGACACCGATGGTGCGGGCCTTTAAACGCATGTTAATGTCACGGGAAACGATGGTGACCGCATGTCCCAGCTGTTTTTGTAGGTGTAAGGCGTAATTGATAATGTGGTTGTCAGCATTGGAGCCGATGCCATTTTTTAACTCTTTGGCTAAATCGAGTTGGGTATCAATACCAATATAGAGACGACCGCGGGTGGCGCTTTCATTACAAGGTAATTCAATACCCGCTTCCATGTCTTCTGCGCTATGGCCATTGATAATATCATCGAGCATGCGGATCACAACGCGGGCGTCAGCACTGACACTGTGATCTCGGCGCTCTTTCAAATTATCGAGTTCTTCTAATACGGTTAAACAAATATAGATATCTTGCTCATAAGCCATCAAGCTTTTAGGATCGTGCACTAACGCTGAGGTATCTAATACGCGGGGATTTTTATTATCACAATGACTATTCATAAATTAAACCTCGTTGAAACCAAGACAGATAACGCAACAACACCGTTGTCTGTTGTCAGTTGAGTTAAAGATTTAGCCTTTGGAAAAGGCAAAGGTAAGGTAGTAATAACGATATTTTGAAGTGACAGAGTTGCTAATGCCCTACCGCGATAAGGAATTGAAAACAGATAATATTTGACGCTAGCAAATTGGGATATCACGCATCTCTCTTTATGCTATGGCATTAACAATTCTATTCTATACCCAAGCGACCTCAAGATACTAGTCTTCAGCAAGTCGAGAAGCGTGCCAAGAGCAAGATATAAGATACGCGGGTTAGGTTGTTCCTAATTAAGTAGCTTATAACGCCGCAATTGGTCGCTTATCGTCTTGCCCTACGGGAGGCTGGGTAGAAAGCGATTACTGCGTTATGATTTCTAATCAGGGAATAACCATTAATTAAAAATCATGCCTTGTACTCGCATCCTACTCAGCCTCTGAAACCTGCATCTTGAGGTGGCTTGGGTATCTACAGATTTATGACAGATGCGAGATTTATTTGTGACAGTGCTTAGGGAAGGGCTTGGCCACGTGCGCTAACAAGTAGTTGATACCAGTGTTCTCGCGATAGTGTGATGTCGTTGGCTTGTGCACAAGCTGTAATTCGCTGAGCATTAGTTGTGCCTAACACTGGCTGGATTTTAGCGGGGTGACGCATCAGCCATGCAATGACGATGGCCTCAGGACTCACGCTATACTCATTGGCCAATTCGATAACGAGCTTACTCGTGTGAGATGTTGTTTGGTCGCCATTGCCAGTAAACTTCCCTTGAGCTAGACAGCCCCATGCCTGAAGTTGAATATTGTTGAGTTGTGAATGTTCAACAATTGCTGGAGAGAAGCGGCTGTTATCATCGTTTATTCCAGCGTTAAAACCCTCATTTACCCAATGATTGTTGGCGAGGCTCATTTCAAGCTGGTTAATGATAATAGACATATTGAGGTGGCGTTGAAGATAATCTATTTGATAATGATGCATATTAGATACGCCAAAGCACTTCACCTTTCCGCTTTGTTTTAACTCATCAAAGGCGCGTGCGACTTCATCGACTTCCATTAAAGGATCTGGACGATGTAATAATAGAATGTCGATCTGTTCGGTGTTTAATCGCGCTAAAGATTGCTCAACACTGTGAGTGATCCATGAGTGTGAGAAGTCATATCGACTGGGGACGTTTTCATCGGCAAAGCGAATGCCACATTTGGTTTGAATAACTATTTGCTCACGTAATTGCGGACTATTTTTTAACACCTCTCCAAAAATCTGTTCGGCACGGCCATTTTTATAGATATCAGCATGATCAAATAAATTAATGCCATGATTTAAGCAAGTATCTATAGCGCGTTCTGCCGTCGCGCGATCTTCGGTATTATAATGGTTGTTATTCCAATCGCCGCCAAACCCCATACAGCCCATAGCGATATGACCAACAGTTGGAAAATGTTGTTTCAATGTTGATGTCATTATTGCTCCCTTAGTGTTTTTCTAACCATTCTTTTGGCGACATGCCGAGTTTCTTTCTAAACACCCGCGCTAGTGCTGAGCCATTTTCATAGCCAACAGCATTTGCAACTAAAGCAACGGGTTTGTTTTGTAGTAGTAATGTCTTAGCGACGGTTATGCGCCAGTCAATTAAGTAATCACCGGGACTTTGTCCAACAACTTTTTTAAATAAGTCGGCGAACTTAGAGCGTGACATCAATGCTAATTCTGCCATTTCTTCTAAGCCCCATGCGTGTTCAGGCGTTTCGTGAATTGCCAGCAGCACCTTAGAGACTTGAGAATGCGCCAGTCCCGCTAATAACCCATGGTTCATGATGTTCTTATTCATGACGTGTCGTAGTACATGAATAATGAAAATATCCGTTAATGAATTAATCATTGGCTGCTTGCCACATTTCTCATCGAAGGCTTCGTCGAATAACCAATTAGCGGTGTTATTCATCTTTTCACATTCATTTAGGTTAAAACACAATAATGGTGGCAACGCGTCGGCAATAGGGTTGGAGGTTGTTTCGTTGTAAACAATGTTGGCACACACTAATTGTGGCGGGTTTTCTTCACTACCAATAATGCGATGAGCATGCGGGGTAGGAAAGAACAGCACTGTCGGCTGATTAATAACTTGCGAGGTGCCTTGTTCATCGATAATGGTGAGCTCACCACTACGCAATAGATGAAGGTGTCCTTGGTTGGGTTCTCGGTTAAAACTGGTGATGCCGCATAAGTTGCCTGTGAAAAATACATCGGTATTCATCGAAAAGCGCTGAAGAATGACTGATAACTGATCCATTTTTACCTCATTTTAATCGATTTTGGACGATTGGGTTCAAAGTTAGGACTATGTCATCCCTTTCGGGGAATTGAAAGGCCTATATTATCAACCAAGGGAAACAACCTTACTTAATTATCAAATTACATAACATTAATTATTTGGAGCAACAAAATGAAACTTAAAACTTTATTCAAAGCGACTTTAGCCTCAACGGCACTACTAGCAAGCAGCATGAGCTTTGCGGCAAATATTGAAGTTAACGCTAACGCAAATGACCTAGCGATCAAAGGATACGACGCAGTATCTTATTTCACTAAAGGTGCACCAACTAAAGGTTCTGACAAATTTACAGCTGCGTACAACGGCGCTGTTTACCACTTCTCAAGTGCATCTAACCGCGACATGTTTAAAGCAGAGCCAGCTAAGTTTGCACCACAATACGGCGGTTACTGTGCAATGGGCGTCGCGTTAAACAAGAAATTAGATACTGATCCTACTGCATGGCACATCCGCGGTGACAAATTGTACTTAAACTTAAACAAAGCAGTACAAAAGAAATGGAACACTGACATTCCTGGTTACATCGAAACAGCACAAGGCAACTGGACTGATATTAAAGGTTTAACTGCTGAGCAAATCGATAAAGTTTACGAGTAATAGTTAACCCTTAGATAAAGAGATTGATTTATGAAACAACTAACATCAGCTGAAAACCTCAACGATTTTGTATCGAAAGATGGTTACTCATTATTGTTCTTTAGCGCCTCATGGTGTGGACCATGTAAGTCGATGGCTCCTGTAGTCTCTGGTGTCGCGAGCATGATGAATGAGCGTTTTAAAACGATTAAATTAGATGTCGATAACTCGCCACAACATGCGGCAGAGTATGGCATTCGAAGTGTTCCGACGTTGATGTTAGTTAAAGATGATCAAATTGTTGGTCAGAAAGTAGGTGCACTACCGCCACAGCAACTAATGCAGTGGTTAGATCAACAAACTTAAGAGGAAAAAACAATGAGCAATAAATTATTAGCAAGTGCTGCACTAGCTGCTGTGATCGCAACAGGTGTTGTCGCACCAGCCGAAGCTGGTAGTAAAAAAGAGAAGTGTTACGGCATTGCAAAAGCGGGACAAAATGACTGTGCTAACCTCGCTGGAACACACTCTTGTGCAGGTCAATCAAACGTTGATAACGATAAAGGCGAATGGAAATTAGTGAAGAAGGGTACATGTTCTACACTAGGTGGTTTGTCTAAGAAAGAAGCCAAAAAGCTTTATAAAGCGAAAAACGGTTAGGAGCAGTTTATGTCGGTAGAGTGCAATAACGATGTGTTGGTTGGTGTTGGCCTGCGTCATCAGCACTTTACCGACATCTTAACGTCAGAAAAAGCAGTGGACTTTGTTGAAGTTCATTCTGAAAATTTCTTTTCTAGCGGTGGTGCAGCACTTTCAGTGTTACGCCAAGTGCGAGAAAACTATCCGGTTAGTTTGCATTCGACGTCGATGGGGCTTGGCTCTCACCATAATATCCCGGTCGATTACTTGCAGCGCTTAAAGCGCCTAACGGATGATATAGATCCCTTTTTGATGTCTGAGCATGCGTGTTTTACGTGGGGACAACAGCAAGGCCAGCAAATTCATAGCGGTGATTTGTTGCCAATTGCTCATACGCGTCAAAACTTAAAGGTGATTTGTGAACAAATAGATCGTGTTCAAAATTATTTAGGACGCCATCTCGTTATCGAAAATGTCTCCGCTTATGTGCAGTTTGATGAAAGTTATTTGTCGGAAGCTGAATTTTTAGCGCAAGTTGCTTTGCAAACCGACGCTAAAATACTGCTCGATATCAATAACATTGCCGTTAATAGCCTTAACTTCGAACATGGTAATATCGCCAAGTCAGTTGAAGATTACATTAACGTATTGCCAATTGGCAGTGTCGCACAAATCCATTTAGCGGGAGCGACCATTCCAAAAAGGGGTTTAGTGATTGATGATCATGCCTGCCCTGTCACTGATGATGTATGGGATGGTTATGGACAAGCCATCAAACGTTTTGGTGTTATTCCAACACTTGTTGAATGGGACAGTAATTTACCTGATTGGTCAGTATTAGTTGCTGAAGCTGATAAAGCACGAGTTATTGCGCAGCAAAGTTTGTTATCTCGGGATGAATTACGAGGTGAGCCATGAATGAACAGCAACGTTTATTAGCGGCTATTTGGGGAGATGACGCTGGCGAATTCTCAACGCAAGGTATTGCGATTTATCGTCGTAATTTATTGGCTAACGCCCAGCGATCACTTGCGTTAAGTTTTCCAACCATCTTTGAATTGCTGGATTCAAATATTAGTGAGCAATTAGTCGCTGATTTTTTACGTTTCTCACCACCGTCGCAAGGTGATTGGGGGCAATGGGGCGCGGTATTTTCAGCATTTCTCTCACAACATGAATTAAGTGATGATTATGCCTACTTGGCAGATTGTGCAGCACTAGATTGGGCAGTTCACCAAGCTTTACATGGGGAAGATCTCGCACTCGATAGTGAGTCATTACCGCAGCTTGCTGAGGGTGAACCAGCACAATTAACGGTAGTGATAAATCCCAATGTGGTGATCATGATGAGTGAATATCCGCTGGTGGATATTTTTGATGCGCATCATCACACTGACGAGACGATGCGCAACGATGCATTGCACCGAGCACAGGCGCAGTTAAGAGATGGATGTGTTCCAAGTGCTGCGATGGTTTATCGTCCTGAATATCAGCCACGAGTCAGCTTGATACCAACAAGTGAGGCGATGTTTATGCAAACATTGCTCGCTAATAAATCTTTAGGGGAGGCGCTAGACCGTGTGAGCGACTTTTCTGACTTTTCATTTGAACAGTGGCTCGTGAAGGCCATTGAAAATAACTTTATTGTACGACTCGCACCGCGACCGTAAGAGAGAACATTATGAAGCAACTTTTATTATCACTAAGTCACTTATATCGAAATGTAGCATGCAAGGTGAGCATGTTAGAACCTGTTGCCCTATTAGGCGCAAGATTTTACGTCGGTTGGGCGTTTTTCTCATCAGGTTTAACGAAGTTAAATGATTGGGACAGCACGCTATTTTTATTTGAAGAAGAATATGCAGTGCCATTATTACCGTACGAATTGGCAGCGTATCTAGGCACGGCAGCAGAGCTCATTTTACCACTGTTATTAATGAGTGGACTGGCGAGTCGTTTTGCGGCGTTAGGTTTATTTTTCGTTAATATTGTAGCTGTTATTAGCCTTGAAGATATTGCAGCAGCAGCTTATATAGAGCATGTATTGTGGGGCACTTTATTAGCACAAGTTGTCATTTTCAGTGGGGGTAAATTTACTCTCGACCGTGTCGTTGAAAACAAACTTCTTGCAGGTCAAACTGTTACTGGGAATGCATAAACTCGCTGCATCGGATCTGATTTAATGTTAGCGTGTATGAAAAGTACACGCTAAAAAGGACGATTCATGGCAGGACATTATCCCGATAAAATTAAAACGCTCGAGTTATATGACGGACGTTTTGATGCCTATAAACTCAACGCCGAAAACAGTGATGTGTTGTTCGCGTCATATCCCGCCGGAACATCAATTGAACCACACACCCACAATACTGATAACCACGGGGTCATCACTCGAGGTGAGCTGATATTAACCATGAATGGCGAAACAACTCGTATTGGTATTGGTCAGTGGTATCACGTGCCTGCACATGTTGAGCATTCGGCTTCTTTTGAAGTTGATACCGATGAAATTGAGCTTTGGTTTCATCAATCAGAGCGCAAAGCGCTGTAATGGAGTTTAAAGCCGGCATCGGTTGTCGTTATCCACTATTTTGCGATATTGCAGGATGGCTAATTGGTGCTATTTTCCTCGGATTAATTTTTGGGTTTATCATTTCATTAGTCAGAAGGAGTCGGCAAGAGCAATCAAAAGCACCGCGGCGCCGTAAGTTGTCACAAGATGTTGCCAAACGCCGTAAAGAACCTTGAATACGTATGCAGCGCTCTAGCGCCACGGGATTGATTCATTAATAATGAAACCAATTGTTAAATCGATTGGATGATCTTGTGACTAAATTTAACGTGGGTGATGTTTCACCGCCAACACAGAGCCAAGGATACTTTTCAACACTTACCGCATTGCGTGGTATTGCTGCTATTTGGGTGATGTTGTTTCATATTGATGTCATTGTTTATTATCGTGAGTTAGGTACTTTATTACCCAGAGAATATTCTGGCTTATTGACCCAAGGCTATCTATGGGTTGATTTTTTCTTTGTGCTAAGCGGTTTCGTACTGATGCATGTCTACGGCTCTCGCCTTGAGCAATCACTTTCTTTGTCTACCGTTAAGCGTTATTTACTCGCCCGATTCTTTCGAATTTATCCCCTGCATTTGTTTACATTAATACTACTAGCAGTATTTGCGATGGCAACCAGTCAATTATTGCCTCAAGTGATGGATGGCAGTTGGGTTAACTATTTTGATGAGCAAGCCTTTTTAAGTAATGTGTTGTTGCTTAATGCAGTTGGTATTCATGATACTTTATCGTGGAATATCGTCGCTTGGTCAATTGGTGCTGAGTGGTGGGTTTACATAGCGGCCATTGGTTTATTTTTTGCCGTTAATGTAAAGCATCCTATTCGTACATTATTGATCGCGGTTATTAATATGGCTGCGTTAACACTATTAGTTTACAGCTCGCAAAACCAAAATCTTGATATAACGTACGATCGCGGTATTTTCCGTTGTTTGTTCGAGTTCACTATTGGTACTTGTCTCTATGTCTTTTATCAACGAGGCATTGCTAAACAGTGGCTTAGTCGCTCAATTTTCACATTAACAGTTAGCTTGCTGATTGTTGCGGTACTGCATTGGCGTTTAAATGATTTATTAGTGATCCCTCTTTTTTGCCTGCTAATTGTCGGTGCTGTTTACAATAAATCAGCAGTGTACTCACTGTTGATGGGCAGCGTGCTGCAATATCTTGGAAAGATATCTTATTCAATTTATATGATACATGGTGTGTGTTTTATGCTGTTTTGGTTTTTGTTGCCTGAGTTTGCATTAAGCCAGCAATTAGAAAGCCTTTCACCCATTCAAATAACAATATATTGCTGTAGTTTCATTGGCCTAACCATAGGTAGTGCAGCACTGAGTTTTCGTTTTATCGAAGTGCCGGGACGCACTTTGTTTCGTTCACGTATTCGTACTTCGGAGAAAAATAATGACCTTAAAATCAATTAACAAGTTGCTGTTACCCGCATTAGCTTGTATTACAAGCAGTGGCGTATTAGCAGCCGATAAGCCAAACAAACCAATCGATCCTTATTGGAACAATGCCACCGTCTATTTCATGATGACAGATCGTTTTGCCAATGGGGATAAAAGCAATGACGCTAATTATGAGCGCAAACAAGACGCGGCAACATTGCGTAATTTTATGGGGGGCGATTTAAAAGGTATCACCCAGAAAATTAACGAAGGTTATTTTAATAAGTTGGGTGTTAACGTGCTTTGGATGACACCACTTAATGAACAAGTTCATGGTTATTGGGACGAAGATTGGGGGCGCAGCTACCCGTTTCATGGTTATTGGATCAAAGACTGGACTGCTGTTGACCCAAACTGGGGAACAGAAGCTGACATGAAGGCAATGATTAATGCGGCTCACGCGAAAGGTATACGGGTACTTGCTGATGTGGTTTTAAATCATACGGGGCCAAAAACGAATATTGATGTGCAATGGCCTGATGACTGGGTGCGTATCGATCCGCTGTGTCAGTGGAAAAACTATGAGCAAGTGGTGAAGTGTAATCTAGCGACTAGCCTGAGTGATATCAAAACAGAATCGGACGATGCCGTCGCACTGCCGCCATTCTTATTAAAGAAATGGCAACAAGAAGGACGCGTTGAAGAGGAGTTGGCTGAACTTGACGCGTTCTTTGAACGCACAAAATTACCTCGCGCACCAAAAAACTACATTGTTAAATGGTTAACGGACTGGGTGCGTGATCATGGCCTTGATGGATTCCGTGTTGATACGGCGAAACATGCTGAAGAAGAAATCTGGCAGGTGCTAAAAGATGAATCAGTATTGGCGCTGAAAGAGTGGCAACAGAAGAATCCGAATGTATTGCCAACCACTAAAGACTTTTTTATGGTGGGTGAAGTCATGAATTTTGGTGTGAATGGCCACAGCCAAAACCCTAAAGGTACACGCTTGTATGACTTTGGTGACAAGCAAGTCGATTACTTTAATTATGGTTTCGATAGCTTGATTAACATGGGCTTTGCGCAGCACGCGAAAGGCGATATTAAAGCAATGTTTAACGTTTATTCCAAAGCGTTAAATGAAGGAGAACTCAATGGCGTTGGCGTGATGAACTACTTGGTGTCTCATGATGACGAACATCCATTTGATCAAGCACGTAAGCATTCATTTGATGCTGCCAACAAATTACTACTCGCACCCGGTATGGCACAAATTTATTACGGTGATGAAACGGCTCGTGATCTGACCATCAAAGATGCATTAGGTGATGCGACATGGCGCTCTTTTATGAACTGGCAGGATCTTGATAAACCAGCGACAAAAGCAGTATTGACTCACTGGCAAAAAGTGGGACAGTTCAGACGAGATCACATGGCAATAGGTGTTGGTGTTCATCAAGAACTAAGCGCTAAGCCATATGTTTTTAGCCGCGTTGATAAAGCAAGTAACGATAGCGTAGTTGTCGCCCTTGATGCGCCACAGGGAAAGAAAGCGATTCCAGTAGGGAAGGTGTTTAAAGAGGGCCAAAACGTTAGAGATACTTACTCTGATCAAACGGTGACCATAAAGAATGGAAGCGCAATGCTCAATAGTCCATTCACAGTTGTATTGTTACAAGCTGATTAGGTTTACCGAATTTCGAATTTGCATAAATAAGGCGCGTGTTTGCTTTGATAGATTATTTGTCAAAGTCAATACGCGCCTTTTGCCTTCAGTAAATAGCAACATGATCAAGAGTAAAAGTTAACGAAATGTTGATAAGTGTATTTAAGTATGTCGATATGCGCTAATTGGTAGTGATTCTCAATTGTGATTGTTACAATGTAGCAATATTGAAATTGAGAAGAATTTGTAAATTTATGTCTGTTAAAAAGCTATCTTATAGCCTTGTCACCAGTAGCGTATTATTAGCGTTAAGTGGTGAAGCGTTGGCCCATGGTAATAATCATGAACGTATTTCTGTTGTTGGTCGTGAGGTTAATTTAGTTGGCGAGGCAATTTCAGCATCTCAAGGCTATATTGGCCAAGCGGAAATTGCTATTCGTCCGATGCTTAGAACAGGTGAAGTGTTAGAATTAGTACCTGGCATGGTCGTGAGCCAACACAGTGGTACGGGGAAAGCGAATCAGTATTTTTTACGTGGTTTTAACCTTGATCATGGTTCTGACTTTTCAACGATGATCGATGGCATGCCAATTAATAACCGCACTCATGGTCATGGCCAAGGTTATACCGATCTTAATTTTATTATTCCTGAAGCCATTGCGGGTGTGAGTTATAAGAAGGGCGCTTATTACGCTCAAGTCGGTGATTTCAGCGGTGCTGGTAGTGCCCATATGAGCACCATGAATAAGGTCGATCACGGTTTAGTATCGCTAAGTTTAGGTGAAGATAATTATCAGCGTTTAGCTGCCCTTGATAGCATTAGCACTGAATCAGGTGAGTGGTTTGTTGCTTTTGAAGGCAACAAATATGACGGTCCATGGACTGATGTCGATGAAGACTTGTCGAAAACGAACCTGATTATAAAGCACAGCCAAAAAGTAGCGGATGGTCAATTAACGTTGTCATTCATGGGATATGACAATAGCTGGAACAGTGCGGATCAAATTCCACAGCGCGCGGTAAAGTCTGGACTTATTGATGAGTTAGGTTCAATTGATAAAACCGTTGGCGGTGAATCAAGCCGTTATAGTGTCAATGCCCAGTGGCAAAATGAAGTGTGGACAGCATCGGCCTATGCAATTAGTTATGACATGCAGTTGTGGTCTAACTTTACCTATTTCCTCGACGATCCTGTTAATGGCGATCAATTTGAGCAAGTTGACGATCGCATGATCTATGGTGGTCAAGTGAGCTATCAGCAATTTACTGAGCTTAATGGCATGCCAATGACGAATTTGTTTGGCGCGCAAGTTCGCGTTGATGATATTGACGAAGTTGGCCTTCATTCATCTACCGCACGTGTTCGCACGGGCACAGTGAAATCAGATGCTGTTGAACAATCAAGTATTGGTATCTATTGGGAAAATCAGCTAGCGCTTAGTGATGAGTTAAGAACCGTTTTTGGTTTACGTTACGATCGTTATGATTTTGATGTGCGTTCACTCATTGATGTCAATAAGCACGGTGTTATCTTGACACCAAATGGCGGCAGTGCCAATGATGACAAAGTGTCTGCTAAAGCAAGTGTGATTTATACATTAAATGATGAATGGGAAACCTACGCATCAATTGGCCAAGGGTTTCACTCTAACGATGCTCGTGGTACCACAATTACCGT
>MPDF01000056.1 GCA_001874365.1 Gammaproteobacteria bacterium MedPE
GAAAAAGTCTTGTCAATTGCACAAAATTCATCCTCGAAAGATCAACAGACCCTAGTGAGTGTTAATTGTATTTTTAATTAGCACTCACTCAATAAATGTGATTTAGTTATCGCCACTTATACTCATCGGAATAAAGAAGTATGTGGCGTCTAATAACTATAATAACACTAATAATTTTTACATCGGCAACCAATGTTGTCACTGCAAAAACTCAGTCAAAACAACTGCATGAATTAACAATCTACCAAGCAAATAAGCTGTTAAATAAGGGCGAACTAACTAGCGTCGAACTTGTTAAACACTACCTAAAACAAATAGAAAAGTACGACCAAAACGGCCCTAAAATCAACTCAGTGCCGCAAATCAATAAACAAGCGTTAACCATTGCAAAACAACTTGACGACGAACGCCAAAAAGGCAATATTCGAGGCCCTCTGCATGGTATTCCCGTTGTATTGAAAGATAATATCGATACGGCGGATGGCATGCCTAATACAGCGGGTTCTATTGCCTTAAAAGATAATTTTCCTACTCAAGATGCTCATATTGTTAAAAAACTACGAGACGCCGGCGCTATTATTCTCGGCAAAGCTAACTTAAGTGAATGGGCAAATTTTCGAGGGTTAAAATCGTCAAGTGGTTGGAGCGGACTCTGGGGACAAACTAAGAATCCATTTAACACGGCTAAGTCAACGTGCGGTTCAAGCGCTGGCTCTGGCGCAGCGGTAAGCAGCAATTTTTCATTATTAGCCGTTGGCACTGAAACCGATGGTTCAATTGTCTGCCCGTCAGCATTAACAGGCATTGTAGGAATCAAACCTAGTCTTGGTACCGTTAGTCGCCATGGCATTATTCCTATTGCACACAGCCAAGATACAGCTGGACCTATGGCACGCACCGTAACTGATGCCGTGATTTTACTTAGCGCCTTGCAAAGTTACGACAAGAAAGACCCTGCTCCCGTTAAGTACGATGGCGATTTACTTAAACACCTAAAAACAAACGGCTTGAAAGGGAAGAGAATCGGCATCGTGCGTAATTTAATGGGCTATGACAAAGCATTAGATGCTAAATTTGAAGCGACATTAACGATACTAAAACAGCAAGGAGCAATGATTGTTGACAATATTGCCATTCCAAATGTAAAAAAAGCCGGAGAGCATGAATTCACTATATTGCTAACTGAATTTAAAGATGAAATTAATAAGTACTTACTCAATACAAAAACAAACCTAACCTTAGAAAAGTTAATAGCCTTCAATAAAAAGCACAAAAGTGAAGAAATGCCTCATTTTGGTCAAGAGTTATTTGAGTATGCCCAAGACATGCCGCCAATTACAGATGAAAAGTACCTAACTGCGCTCAAGGAAGCCAAACGAATGATGGGACAAGATGGCATAGACTACGTATTAAATAAACATAATCTAGATGTACTCATTGCACCAACAAATCAACCTGCTTGGGACATTGATTGGGAGAATGGAGACAATTACGCAGGTTCAGCAAGCAGTCCAGCGGCGATATCTGGTTATCCGCATATCACTGTTCCCATGGGGCAAGTTAATGGTATGCCCGTTGGCATCTCATTCTTTGGTGCATTTCTATCAGAAGGCACACTCATTGAGTCCGCTTATGCTTTTGAACAAGCGACTAACTATCGCAAAGCACCAATATTTAAATAACCTCAATCAAAACCGTGTTGTGATGGTATTTACAACACGGTTTTAACGCTCTTTACTGCTCATAAATAAGCGCAATATCTCATCGTAAGTTTTAGCTATTGATAGTTTAAACACAACCCATTAAAATCGCCCACCAAAATATAGTGCTGTTTATGTTTTAAACTAAAATAGACACTTGAATTTACCCAATTGATTTTGCAAGCTGACAATTCAGCTTCATAAACCCTTAGCTTGAATAAAGCGTTTAATCGAGAACATCATGACTAAACCACAAAAACCTAACAGCGCCGCCATGCTGACGCGTGCTCATCAAAATATGCCTATGGGCGTTGCCGACAGCTATCGTTACTGGGGCGAGGACAACACTGTCTTTTTGAGTAGCATGAAAGGCTGCACTATCACAGATTGTGATGAGCAAACATTTACAGATTTTCGTTTAGCTTACGGCCCTATCATCTTGGGTTATCGTGACGAGCGTATTGATAGTGAAGTGATTAATGCAATCACCAACGTTGGTACGATTTCAGGTTTCTCAACAGGGTTAGATTCAGATGTTGTTGAGTTAATCAAATCAATGTGTCCAAACATTGAAAAAATGCGCTTTGCTAATTCTGGCACCGAAGCGGTTATTGGTGCTGTGCGTACAGCTCGTGGTTTTACACAGCGCAATAAAATCGTTGTTGTTGAAGGGGGATTCCACGGTTTACATGATGAAGTGATGTGGAAATCAGATGTTGATAACTGGGATACGAAAAACGAGCAAGATCCGACCATTATTCCATTTGGCGCAGGTATTCCAAAGAGTACTAAAGATCACCAAGTTAGCGTTCCATTAAACAACGTCGACGCCTTAGATGCTGTTTTCGCTGCACATGGTGACGACATTGCCGCCATTCTTATCGAACCAATCATGGGTAACTGTGGCTCAATCGCATCGACTCAAGAGTACATGCAAAAGCTTCGTGACATCTGTGACGCCAACGGCT
The DNA here is from genome assembly GCA_001874365.1 of Gammaproteobacteria bacterium MedPE. Taxonomy (GTDB): domain Bacteria; phylum Pseudomonadota; class Gammaproteobacteria; order Enterobacterales; family Psychrobiaceae; genus Psychrobium. Next base: position 2,669 of record MPDF01000056.1, read on the forward strand.
CACTGCTTATTCTAGATGAAGTGAAAACAGGATTCCGCGTAGCTAAAGGCGGCGCCCAAGAGTTATACGGTATTCACGCCGATTTAACGACTTACGCTAAAGCCATGGGTAATGGTTACCCAGTAGCTGCATTCGGCGGCCGTAGCGATGTCATGGATACGATTTCATTTGCTGCAAATGGTGTTACTCATGGCGGCACTTACACCGCCAATATGGTTGCGTTAAGCGCAGCCAAAGCAACGTTGACTGTGTTAAAAGAAACTGATGCATTGGCAAATGTTGATAAGGTAGGCGCTGATATTCAAACGTTACTGTCTCGTGTATTTACTAAACACGGCGTTGAGCATCGTTTTGCTGGACCAGATTCAATGTTTGGTGTTCATTTTGGTAGCGAAGTACCGCAAAACTACCGCGACTGGAAACAAACCAATAGTGATCTATACACCGAATTCGCGATGAACCTAATTGCTAATGGTGTGATGTTAGAACCTGACTCACGCGAACCTTGGTTCATTTGTGAAGCTCATAAAGACATGGACTTAGTATGGCTTGAGCAAGTGGCTGATAAATCAATGACTGATGCTATCGCTAGTCACAACGCGTAACTCTTCATTGTTGTATAAAAAAGCTTGGCAACTGCCAAGCTTTTTTCGTTAAGCGCTCCAGAATAAAATTCAATTCTTGCTAAATTATCTTTGCGGGAAATCATAGGAAAAACGCTGCGCCAACCAAATACAAAATTTTTCCTTGCATCTAAATCGATGACGCAATTTTACTATTCGTTATGACCCGCTGCACGTAAAACGAGATCAATGGTAAGATATTTCCAACATCCACGGTCTGTTGCCATAACGAGTTTAATTTGAGAAAAATAAGATGATTTTACCTGTGATTATGGCGGGCGGTAATGGCTCACGATTATGGCCTTTATCACGCCAATTATTTCCCAAACAGTTTTTAAATTTGTATGGTGACAGTACCATGTTACAAAGTACTGTTGCGCGATTACAGGATATAGAACACCAACCGCCCCTCGTTATTTGTAACGAAGAACATCGATTCGTCGTTGCTGAACAACTACGAAGTGCCCAGTTAAATCACGGTCAGATCTTATTAGAGCCCGTTGGGCGTAACACAGCGCCAGCGATTGCTTTAGCCGCATTTAATGCAATTAATCAAGGACAAGATCCATTGCTCTTAGTGCTTGCTGCCGATCATGTCATTCAAAATACTCAAGCGTTCACCGATTCAGTTAATCATGCAAAAGAACTCGCCTCACAAAACAAACTGGTCACCTTTGGAATTAAACCAACTCAGCCAGAAACAGGTTATGGCTATATCAAAGCTGGCGACCTTAATACACAGGCAGCAAGGGTTGAGCAATTTGTCGAAAAACCTGACTTAGCAACAGCACAAGACTATATGAGTCAAGGGAATTACTTTTGGAATAGCGGCATGTTCATGTTTAAGGCCAGTATATTCTTAGCGGAATTAAAACAATTCCGGCCAGACATTTACGCCGCGTGTCAAAGTGCCATGAGCAACACCACTAATGATTTAGATTTCATTCGAATAGATAAAACCGCCTTTGAATTGTGTCCCGATGATTCAATTGATTATGCCGTTATGGAAAAGACTGCTGATGCTATGGTTGTACCCATGGATGCAAGTTGGAGCGATATTGGTAGCTGGTCAGCACTATGGGATATCGAAGATAAAGACGATAACGGTAATGTCATTCATGGCGACACAGTGAACGTTAACACCACCAATAGTTATATCAATGCACAGGATAAATTAGTAACGACGGTCGGTTTAGATAATATCGTCATTGTCGAAACTAAAGACGCGATTCTCGTTGCTGACAAGTCAGAGGTTCAGCAAGTAAAAGATATCGTTAATATTTTAAAAAATGAAAAGCGCAGCGAAGTTTCTGAACACAGAGAAGTCTATCGACCTTGGGGGAAATATGATTCCCTTGATAACGGCCAACGTTTTAAGGTAAAGCGTATCACTGTAAAACCCGGTGCTCGTCTATCGACTCAAATGCATCATCACCGCGCAGAGCATTGGATAGTTGTAACTGGCACCGCAAAAGTGATTAAAGATAAAGAAGAGGTATTTTTAACAGAGAATCAATCTACCTATATTCCTGTTGGCAGTGTTCACTCGCTAGAAAACCCAGGAATGGTAGATTTAGAACTCATTGAAGTGCAGTCAGGTGGCTATTTAGGCGAAGACGATATTGTACGTTTTGATGACAAATATGGACGTGATTAACGATGACATCATCAGGAATGGCCTGTTTTAAAAGTTATGATATTCGAGGCCGTTTAGGCGAAGAAATTAATGAAGATATTAGTTACCGTATAGGTCGTGCTTTTGCACTAGTCACCAAAGCAAGAATTGTTGTGATTGGTGGTGATGCACGTGAAACTAGCCCTTTATTAACTGCTGCCCTTGCTAATGGCTTACAAGACAGTGGCGTGAATGTTATTGATCTAGGACTTGTTGGCACTGAAGAAATTTATTTTGCCACTTCTAACCTAAATACTGACGGTGGCATTGTTGTTACAGCTTCTCACAACCCCATTGATTACAATGGTATGAAGCTAGTGGGAAAAAATAGTAAACCGATATCTCGTACCAGTGGCCTCAATGAAATAGAGCAATTAGTCATGACGCAGCCGTGGTTAACAGAATCAAACTCAATTGCTCGCGGTCATTATCAGCGATATTCAGATTTAACGGCTTACACTGATCATTTAATGGGCTACATTGAACCTGATACAATTCAATCAATGAAAGTCGTTGTTAATGCAGGAAATGGTGCTGCGGGACATGTTGTTGATGCGTTAGAAGCACATTTCAAAAGATTAAAAGTACCCGTTGAGTTTATCAAAATTCATCACCATCCCGATCCCAGTTTCCCTCATGGCATTCCAAATCCATTACTGGTTGAAAACCGAGTATCAACTCAGCAAGCCGTTCTACAACACAACGCACATTTAGGTATCGCTTGGGATGGCGATTTTGATCGCTGCTTTTTATTTGATGAAAACGGCGAGTTTATCGAAGGTTACTATATTGTAGGCCTACTCGCTCAAGCATTTCTTGAAAAAGAACCTGCTGCTAAAATCATTCATGATCCACGCTTAATATACAACACAATTGAGCTCGTCGAACAAGCAGGCGGCGTAGCCGTTCAATGTCAAACGGGACATGCCTTCATCAAAGAACGTATGCGTCAAGAAGATGCAATCTATGGCGGTGAAATGTCTGCCCACCACTATTTTAGAGACTTTTTCTATTGTGATTCAGGCATGATTCCTTGGTTGTTAATTATTGAATTACTATCCAAACATCAGCTGTCTCTCTCACAAGCAGTTGCAGAGCGGCTACAACGATTTCCGGCATCTGGTGAAATAAACCTGCAAATTGCTGAGCCAACATTAGCAATCGAAGCCGTTAAGAAGCACTTTGCCGCAACGGCAAGAAACGTCGATCTGACCGATGGATTATCGATGGAACTTTGGGATGAAAAGACACGCTGGCGATTCAACTTACGGTGTTCAAATACCGAACCAGTCGTGAGACTCAACGTTGAAGCCCAAGAGTCCCGTGCGCTAATGCTAGATAAGACAAAGCTATTGTTAGCGTTACTTCGTAGTTACTCCCACCATTAATCATCAATTTTACTTAAAAAATAAACAATTCAATACTAAAGTACCAAGAAGTGGCATTTAATTTGCTGTATTTTATAAGGTAACAATAATAATTAGTTTAGAGTTCGGATTGCTACCATAACCATTAGCAAGACATGGAAGGTTTAACATGACTCCACAATTAGTTCAGAATATTCAACATCGGCGTGAAGTCATGCGCGCGTTGTTATTTATTATCTGCTTAGGTGGCATTAGTTTTTTCACAATTAATATATTTCGTGAAGTCTATTTTCTCGCCTTCTTAGAGTTAGCCTATAGTATATACGCCATTGCGCTGTTAAGAATCATCTCTAAAACCGACAACTTCCAGCGTTGGGTTATCGCTTTTCTTATTCCCTTGTATACGCTGATTTTATATGCGCTTTATCTACCTGAAACCTCAAAATCGATGTTTGTGTGGATCCTTGCTTTCCCCATTGTTTCCTACTTATTGCTAGGTAAAACCGCTGGTTTTTTAGTGTCCATTTTGTCCCTAGTTACCGCATTAGTTATTTACCATGTTAAATTCTTAACGATTGGTGAATCCGTCAACATAGCGGAGTCACTTAACGTCATTTTTAGTTCTGCATTAATGATTTCATTCGCTCATGTTTACGAAAAAAACCGAGAAAGTAACGAAGTTAGGTTGCTAGAATTAGCGGGCACGGATAGTTTAACCGGCGTACCAAATCGCTTAAAACTCTATGAAAATTATCGCCAATGGCAAGAAAAACATTGTGGTAAGCAAAGCACAATGTCAGTGGTTTTAATAGATCTTGATCATTTCAAAACAATCAATGACCAATACGGCCATAGTGCAGGCGATGAAGCACTGCGGCATGTAGCTGGCTTTATCCAGAAACAGTTACCTCAAGACGCTTTATTAGCAAGAATAGGCGGTGAAGAATTTACACTGCAGCTTACCAGCGAGATTGATCAAAGCTGTGATTTTGTGGATAAGCTACGTCGTGAATTGAAAGAGACATCGTTAATGCACGAAGGCAAGGTTATTACCATTACCTTTAGCGCTGGAATAGCAATCTATGGTGAAGATGGCACAAGCCTAGATGCTTTACTAGCTTGTGCTGATAAGCGTTTATACATCGCTAAGCGTCAAGGGCGAAATCAAGTATGCTGTAAACGTAATCACGCTGAAAGTACTTTAAATAAAGAACTTTGCTGAGCATCCATCGCGTCAACGGGCGTTAATACTGAACTCGCTAACACATGATTACAACCATGTTGACACTCGGCCTCTTGTCCTGTGATATAAGCTGCTAATACTGACTTTGCTTTCTCTAAGCTCTTACCATAACGGCTAATAACTTGTTCAACCGTCACATGCTCAGCGGGATCGTCCTGCCAGCAATCATAGTCGGTAGCGATACCTATAGTGCAATAACAAATCTGTGCTTCGCGGGCTAAAAAGACCTCTGGCACATTAGTCATTCCCACCAAATCGGCCTGTACAGCATTCTTAAAAAACAAGCTTTCTGCTCGCGTTCCCAACCTTGGCCCATCAACACAGACATAAGTTTTGTTGCGATGGACATCGATATCAATAGCACGAGCCGCATCGTTAATTTTGTCAGCGAGTGCTCTACAAGTAGGCTCAGCGGTTGACACGTGAGCCACCAGCCCATCACCAAAAAATGTTTTTTCACGTGGTGATTTCACAAAATCAAAATATTGATCAGCAATAGCAAGATCACCAGGTTTTACTTCTTGCTGTAAACTACCAACGGCTGACAATCCAATGATCTGACTTACACCTAGAGACTTTAATGCCCAAATATTAGCGCGATAATTTACTTCTGATGGCAGTAACCCGTGATTGTTACCGTGACGTGGTAAAAATAAGATTTCTTTTCCTAAATACTCACCGCGTACAATTGCAGCTGACGGTTTTCCAAAAGGCGTTTCAACTTCATGTTGTTCAATAACATTGAGTCCTTCGATACTGTAAATTCCGGTACCGCCTATAACAGCTAACATAAACTTTCCTTATTAATTTGTGCTGGAAGTGATGTGATCCAATGTTTGATTTCATCACGAACATTACGGTAATAGCCTAATGCTTCTTCAGCAGTCTTCGCTTCTTTTGCCAGTTTAGGAGGATCATCAAACTGATGCATAATCACACTCGTTTTCGCTGGAAATGTTGGACAATTACTTGCTGCATGCTCACACACAGCGACCACATAATCAAACTCTTGAGACTCAAATTCATTAAGTGTTTGTGACTGGTGATTACTAATATCAACCCCAACTTCTTGCATAACTTGCACAGCCGACGGATTTAAACCGTGAGACTCAATACCTGCTGAGTAACTGGTAAACTCTTCACTGAGTAAGGACTCGGCAAAGCCATGAGCCATTTGGCTACGACAAGAATTACCCGTACATAAAAATAAAATTGATTTCATTGTTTCCTCACATTTCGCTGCAACTAGCACCCATAGCAAAACAGCTATAGCATCGGTGATGTTTCAAATTAATTGTTTTTTTCATACTGTTCGCCAAATTAGTTGCCAAGAAGTAATCGTCATCGTCGTCAACTAAGGTGCAGGCATACACTTGCATTTGCTCATCTTTTTTAATGATCATCTTCGAGTTAGCACACATGTAATTTTCGCGCTGCTGCTGTGTTTGATATTTGGTCATACAGCTAGTGGTAATATGAGGCACATCTGCAATAGAACCTGGCGCTAAAAAATCTGGGAACGCTACCATATTCATGTCACTCGGTAGCCCATTAAGCGAGAATAGATCACGGTACTGTTGTTCAACTTGGTCGCTGTCTTCTCCGTCAGCCATATGACGAGCAAGCGAGATATTAAAGCCGTGATTGTGAAGTAATCGCATACCAATAAAAGCTTTGGCAAAGTTGCCACTGCCACGTCCAACATCATGAGCTTGTTCATCCGGCGAATCGATGCTTACGCGAAACGCTACAGGATGCTGGTTCTTTGCTTGTAATTCCAATAGCGCATCGAGTCGTTTTACCAAGGGTTCAGTACCATTAGTTAATACTAAACAAGGCCTGAACTGCGATGCATAATCTAGAATTTTGACAATATCTTTAGCTAAGAAAGGCTCGCCTCCCGTAAATGAAAACTGTTCGACCCCCATAGTCAACGCTTCGTCAATAAAAGGCTTAACTTCTTCAAACTTAGGCGTTAACAAACGTTTATCTGATGGGCTTGAGCCTTCTAAGCAAAAGTCACACTCAAGGTTACATTTGGTTCCCGTATGAAACCAAAGCTCCTTAAGTGAGTGAGCTTCAATGTAACCACGAGGATCGCCTAATGGCGTAAAGTCCCAATTATATTGACGCTCATCGGCTTTGGGGATCGCAGTATTCATTAACAGCAGCTCGATTTAGCCGCTGGCGTTGGTGCACAACAACCACTTGATTGTTCTGCTTTCGTTGCTTCAAAATCAAACTCATGTTGTCTAACATTAAATAGCCCTTGGTGTTTGTCAAAACTGCCTGAGAACTCAAAATGCTTAGCAAAACGTGATTGCTTTAACGTACGCCACGTATTACCACTCACTGACACAGCCTGTCCTTTTGAGAAAGCGGTGTTTTCATCAAAGTGCCATTTTGATTCGTACTCCTCAATAGTGCCAAGGTAAGTGACCTGCTGACCATAATCCTGTGCGCTTGTTTCTAAATCTTGTGCTTTAAATAGACGGTAAGTTGCCGACGTAAAACGAATATCACCAAGTTTTTGGGCCAACTCATCGTTATCAATAGTAATAACACGACTACTCACTAAACGTGGCTCAATAAATCCAACTTCTTTGGCAAGGTTTTCAAAGTCATTCCAATATAAGGCGCCGCTTAAGCACTCCCCATAAAGTAGAGGATCATCTTTCAAATGAGCTGGTACACGTTTATCAGCATAAACGTCCGAAAAATAGATTTCGCCACCAGCTTTTAGAATACGGTAGACTTCTTTTAATACCGCATGCTTGTCGGGGCTAAGATTAATCACACAGTTTGATATCACCACATCCATACTGTTATCGCTAATATTTAGCTCATCAAGTTTTTCAATATAACCTTTTAAAAATCGAGTATTAGCTTGTTGATAACCAAATTTCTCACGATGAAATTCGACGTGTTTATTAGCAACAGCTAATTGTTCATCAGTCATATCAACGCCAGTAACGCTGCCTTGCTCACCAACCATTTGAGCAATGGCATAACAATCACGGCCTGCGCCACATCCCAAATCTAGGACATCACAACCAGTTAGCAGTTCAGGCGTTACTAGACCACAACCATAATAACGAGCCATCACTTCGTCATGAATATTCGATAAAATACTTTTAACACGTGGCGATAAGTCATCGTCAGTGCAACACGCATTGGTTTGCAAGTCTTCTGATCCTGTAAGTACATTACCGTAATAGTCTTTCACTACGTTATGCATGATTGATAACTCCTGAAGAAATAAATAATTGGTTAAGGGTTGTTAATAGTTTTTTTCGCGCAGGGCGCTGATCATTTTTTAAATGAGCAAGCAATTTCTTAATATCTGCAACATAATCGATATCATAACCAGGTAGCATGTAATGAACATCTAACTCGCTATTCTCACAAGCTTGCGCTAACGCTTGAGATAAGTTTTCCGTGCTCCAAGGTAAATCAATGATATTAGGCCAAGGAGACTTATTTGCCATAATGACAACGCCGCCATCATCAGCGTGACTCAAGACAATATCGTGTTGATTAAGAGCACGTGCAGCTTCAGAAAAATGCAAAGGCGTTAACATAGGAGCATCAGTACCTATGGTAATAATATTTTGGTGGCCAAACACTCTCAACACATGATCTACATAATTGAGTCGTTGCCCTAAATTTCCTGACATGCCAGAAGGTAGTTGCGTCATAACTTGTGCATTTTCATTCAGTGATTGTGCCCATTCAACGTCACTTTCATCACTACAGGCAATAACGACTGGTCCGCGCCACGCATGGCTATCTTCAATAGCACATTCAAGTAGTGCTTGAGCAACAATAAGTGTTTTTTCAGCCGAAATAGCTTCTGCAATACGTTGCTTTCCCTGATGTAATTTAGGTCGCTTACAAAACAGCACTAATGTTGGCCACTGATAAGGGTCAATGATGTCATTAGCAGATGTTTGTAATTGATAAGGCATTAGCACTCTCGAATAGATAACAATTGAATAAAACGCTGGTCATCTCATGATGGCCACAACAGCTTGGATATATAGACCCTAGTTCGACTGATTTAATTTCCAGTTATAGTCAAAATCTATGTCACCTTTGAAATTACGCAGTTTTTCTTGTTTTTTCGGTGTCGCGTATTGGCTCAAATGACGTAATAATTCCAATTCATTTTCACCAAAATCCACTGAAAACCAATTGTAAATATTCGATAAGATCAGCTTTTTTTCATTAAAACGCATGCCTTTATCTTGATTAATAAAGCGAAAAGCTCCCAACTCTAATTGGCGCTCAATATTCTTACCTGTTAATGGAATAGCAGGTAAATCTGGGCAACCAATACTGGCGCAATTGATGACATAATGAATGCGTTTATCCTTAAAGATTCCTCTCAAAATTCCATGCTCAATTTGATTCAACGTTAATGGCGTATTGGCAATGTTTATTAGCGCCATATTCCACGGTCCAGTAATACCATCACCAATATTTTTAATGGAATCTAACGGGTAATGTTTTAGTATCAAATCAATAGTAAGGGCGTTATATAAATTGGCCCAATAAGCGATTTGCTCTAGCCTGTTATAATTTCGAGGATCTATTGTTTGGAGATACGTTAAATAATTTGCAAGCTTAGTTTTGTCAATGTCAGACACCCCTGCATAATCGAACTCTCGCACACCAGAGCTTTGGTTTTCACTGAGGTAACCACTGAGAATCTCTCCCCATAACCGATGGTCAATTACACGCTTATTATTCTCATTGCTGACTTGCCAAGACACTATAGGGTTAGGGCTAATAGCCTGATAAAGAGAAAAGACTTTCACAGCAAGCGCAGCCCCGACTAACGCCGCGACAAAGATCACTACCTTTAGCTTACTCATTGCTCATTCCATAATTTAAGTAATGCTTCACAATGCGACGTTTTTGCAAATAGAGTTTACCAATCATCGACAAAATCCCAATACCCGCTTTTACTGACCCTGATAGCGTTCCACTGATTTTTGATTCACCAATTCGCACCTTAGAATCAACACTATATTCGCTAACCTGCATACCGCAAATAATTGCCTTCACTTGCATTTCTACGGTCCAGCCAAAGGTTTTATCAGCCATTTCAATCGCGATAAGTGAACGACGACGTATCGCTCTAAAAGGTCCAAGATCAGTAATCTTTTGTCCCCAAAACATAGTAATTAAATGGCTAGATAACCAATTTCCAAATAGCTGTGGTCTCGTTAATGCCCCTTTTTCAATATGCCCTAACGTCCGTGAACCAATCGCTAAGTCAACGCCGTCAACAACACCGTCTAACATTGGCAACGCTTGCTCAATAAAGCATGAATCATCACCATCAACAAATAAAACAATATCGCAACTTGGTAGCCGTTCCATCGCGGTTAAGCAAGCAATGCCATAACCAGGAATATCTTGGCGAACAACAGCCGCTCCTTCTTCAGCAGCGACTAGCGCAGTGTTGTCTGTCGAACCGTTATCACAAACAATAACTTCATCAACAACTTGTTTGTCGTCAAACGATAATGCCACTAACTGACTCACTACTTTTTTGATAGCAAGCTCTTCGTTAAGGGCGGGAATTATCGCAACAACAGACTGACCTTTATACATTTTCTACCTCAATAATTTCGACATGTTAAGCTTTTACTTCACTGGTCATGCGTAAATGATTTTGCCAATAACGATAAACATAATGAATGAGTGCAATCGCTGCTAATACTTGAACAATTCCAATTAACCAAACAGGCCAATCTGCAGGTTGCCATAGTCGTTCGCTTAAAAATCCGTTAAGCACTTCGTACGTTAATGGCATCAATAACGTCCAAGCCACTAAATATCTATTTGGCGCCAACGCTAACAAGGGAATTAGGGGCATGAGATACCACGGAAAAATCACTGGGCTAATAAGTAATGGAATGGCCATTGCCAATTGAGCAGCACTAAATATCAGACGTTGCTTATTCAGTATCTCAGCACGATGGAACCACATCCAGCCAGCGATGAATAACGATAAAAGACTAGCAAAACCAAGCATTACAATAAGAATGTGATAGCCAGATAAAATCGGATCCAACGCGACAAATAATGGCGCAGCAAATCGCCACTTCTCGAAAAACACCCCAATACTCCCCACAGGATGTAAGCCTAACGACAAAGTTATCGTGTAAACCCCAACAACACAGATTAATGCGCCTAAAATCAATTTAATTGCTGATTTAATGGTAGGCAGCGTAAACAATAACGGTAGCAGCAACATTATTGGTACGACTTTAATTACCATACCTAAACCAATCACCACTCCTGTAAAAAATACGCGTTGTCGTTGCCATAAGTAAATGGCCGAGATCACCGCCAAACATGAGATAGCATCAATGTGCAAACCAATATTAGCTTCAAGAATAAGTAACGGTGACAACGCGATTAATGATAGATGTTGTAATTTACCAGCATAAGCCAATACGCTGACACCTATGAATAACGTACCTAAACTCGCGCTAAGAACGATTAGTTTCCACACCAATAATGCATGCTCGTGACCAAAAGAAGCGGCTGCCGAAAATAGTGCAAGGGCCAATGGCGGATACAGAGTAACGTATTTCGCGTGCTCATTCGGTGGCTGCCATACTTCTCGCAAGCTTTGCAATTGTGGAGCATCATGGCTTACTCGGTATGGATCAAGTCCTTCAACAACGATACGTCCATCAAACAAATAGCGATCAACATCATTTGACGCATAAGATCCAGCATCTAAAAGTAAAACTCTTGCTAATACAGCAACGAACAGCAACCACTTGATATCGTTAAAACTAATAGCTTCGGGTGCACTTTTCCAAGCAGCTAACATAGCAATACCCATTAAAGAGTATTGCGCTATTGTGTAATAGCCAATATACAAGGCTGGCTTAACTTGGGTAACAGCAGCGAGATAATAACTGGCCAGAGCTAGCAGTAAAACACTAACAGCACTACTATAAAATAATGCGCTGTTAGGCGTGCGCGCAAAAAGCCAAGACCAAGACGTCATTACTATTTGGACAATTGATAATGATGATAAAAGCTATGTAGTGCTGCTGTGACAAAACCTACCGTTAATAACAATAAAAATGGCAACATAAACCAATGCTGATGATTTATCGCCCACATCAATACAACCGCATAAATTCCTGCAATCACGAACTCGAAAATAGCGCCTTTAGGAGCAACGGCTCTATATCGCTTAATCGACTCAGGAACCATACTGATTACCTTCTCAGGTTTCACATTTTCTTGTAATTCACCCGTTTTAGGCGTTCGAACAAACTCGCTCTCTCGCCCCATTAATGCTTCAAGGCCCGCTTTTGAATTATTGATCGCCAGTTGAATACCAAGCATTACTAGATTCGGCACTTTAACAAGCGCACGGCTCTTATTTCGCTTAAGCGCTATTTGCCCCCAATAGAGGTATACAAGATGGCCACCGGAAGACAAAATAAGTAATGGAATATCTACCCACCAAATATTTAAAAAGTCATACTTATCACGCAATAACAAACTTGGCACTAAGAAGAATAATGTGTCGATCAACATGACAAAATAGGCCAAATTATTCGACAAGTGAAAAGTTGACTCAAGCTTTTTAGTGAACGGGATTTTAGCGCGCCAAACCGTAGGCAACATCTTCAGCATGACCTGAACACCACCCTTCGCCCAACGGTATTGTTGAGTTTTAAAGGCATTCATATCCGCAGGTAATTCACCAGGGCAAGGAATGTGATTCAAATAAATCATCTTCCACCCTTTCAACTGCGCACGATAACTTAGATCGAGATCTTCTGTTAGCGTATCAGCGCTCCAATGACCAGCGTCGATAATCGCAGAAGTACGCCAAATACCTGCAGTGCCATTAAAATTAAATAACTTATCACTGGCACTACGCACTTGCTGTTCAATGCTGAAATGGGCATCCAACATTATCGCCTGCGTCTTAGTCAATAAACTACTTCGGCGATTTAAATGCTCCCAACGCAATTGAACCATTGCGACGTCTTTTTGGGTGAAATAATGGATACTATCAAGCAATGTATTAGGATGAGGAATAAAATCCGCATCAAAAATAGCAATGAATTCACCTGTCGCCGTACTCATTGCATCTTTCAGTGCGCCGGCTTTGAAGCCTTGGCGGTTAGCACGTTGTACATGTTCAATATCGATGCCTTGCTGTTGGTAGAATTTAACGCGCTCAGCAATTAATTCACAAGTATCATCATTTGAATCATCCACAATTTGAATTTGAAGACGATCATGGGGATACTCCAATTTTACAATGGAATCAACAATACGTTGCGCTACCATACGTTCGTTATACAGCGGAATTTGTACGGTTACACGAGGTAACTGCTCAAACGACTTTGGCTGTTTCGGTAGATGCTTGCGATAACGAAACCAACGAAACACCATCGATAAACGATGTAAACCAAATAAACATAAAACCAAAAGCAATACAAAATGTATTGCTATGATCGACATACTCAACACCGACATTACATTAATAACCTATTTTAAAATACTTTGGTAAAACCAATTTCAAACCTATCACCTTTTAGGATGTTGTCACCATAGATTTCATTAGTATAAGTGAACTCGACACCATATCCTTTCAACGAACTGTTCTTATCAAAACTCCAGCCTGCCGTTAATTCTAACTTGCCAGAATCAAACTCAAACGGATTGGATAAGTTTCCAGTGTTAACTGCGGTAGCATCTGAATTTTCAGCACTTAAAATACCATCTAACTTAGTTCTAAAATATAAATTTTCATTGGCACTAAAACCGTATTCTAGAAGGTAACGATACTCATCAGAAGGATCGCCTTGGCGTAATCGATAACCGAACTCAGCACCGAAATATCCATATTCATTTAAACTTTTTCCTATTAATACCTTAGCTTCATAGTCTGTTTGATCATTACCCAAACCATCGTCAGCATCGTATAAAAATGGAGATTTAATTAAAAATGATGTTGAGACAACAAATGGATCAGCTTGCCATTGATATTTCAATCCAATTTCTGCATCGCCAAAACCACTAGCACTAGTCTTGCCAAGGGCTGTATCGTTTTGATCATATGATTGATTTAATAATGAACCATAGACAGAGAACTTTTTCCCTAATCCGTATTCCGCGTATAGTGAAACACTGTTACTTTCAAAATCAACAAAAGTTGGATTTGAACCATGGTAATCATCCGCTTTATAAGTCGCAAAACCCAATTTAGTGTAACCCGTGCCTTTCTTACCGACCCAGGCTCCCGCATTAGCATTAGCTGTTAACAACATGGCAGATACAGCAACCGCTGCTGCTGACGCCTTTACCACTGAACCTTGAATATTTCCTAACGTTGAATTCTTCATTGTGCTCACTCGAGTTTGTTTTTAATAGTTGGATGACTTCAAACTAGATTTTCACCGTTAAAAATACAAGTCTAGAAACACGCTTTAATTGAAACGTTAATATTTTGTGATAAATCTGTTAGAAATCCCTTAACGTCCAATAAGACCTTAGAGATGTCAGATATATTTCAAGAAATAAAAAACTTTTAGCGTTGTGCCAAAGAAGAGTATCAGACAGGAGCATCAATCAGCGATTTGACTGCTTGTAGTGGTGTGGGTTTATCAAATAAATACCCTTGAAAATACTCAACATTAAGTGAGCGTAAGGTTTTGTAAATCGATTCATTCGCCACATATTCAGCTACCACTTTCACTTCAAGCGCATGGCATATTTCAACAATAGCTTTAACCGTGACAAAGTGACGCTGGTTGATATCAATATCCTGAATCAACGAACCATCAATTTTTACGATATCGACAGGGATCTGGGTCAGGTAATTAAAATTAGAATATCCACTGCCAAAATCATCAATCGCCAATTGACAGTTAAATCGCTTAATCAACACTAAAAAGCTCTTAAAATACTGGCTGTCGATATCCAAACTGTCAGATTCAACAAGCTCAATAGTTACGCGATGACCACATTGATGCAGCTCTAACAATTGCTCTAAAAGACCCATAGTCACGGCATCGCAAATATCCATGTAAGTGACATTAAGCGAGAAGCGATTTTCAGTATTGGCGAAAGTCGCGAACGCTTTATCAAAAACCAATTGAGTCAACTTATTATAAAGCTTTGCTTTACAAGCGTAATCCAAGAAAAAATAAGGTGACGTAAATGTATCGCTATCATGATCATGATGACGCATTAAGACTTCTGTTGAATAAACATTTTGTTCATTATCAACAATTTTCTGACCAAAAATTGTAAATCCATCACAATGTAATGCCTGTTTAATACTTTGTGTCCATTCGACTGACTCTTCAATCGCCTTCAACAGCTTACGTTGAGGTTTATAAACATTAATCTTCTCGCAGCTTCCTTCGGCTAATTTGATCGCGTGGCTCGCGTTGATGTAGGGATCCATGCCAGTAAAGTTTTCTGCAATACCGATAAATAACGACAAATTCATTGCCTTTTCTTGACAAATAAAATTTGTTTCTTCGAATCTAATTGCCACTTTTCTGCAAAAATCAGCATAGATTTCAATGCTGTTATGTACACTGGATACCAAGGTAAACTGATATTCACCAGTTCGATAAAGAGTTAGGTCACGAGTTACCAATGAACGTAGATGGCTTACAATTTCTCTGAGTAATTCAGTAAATTGTTTTTTAGTCGTAATTTGATTAATTGCTTCGAGTTCATAAACATCTAATACTGCAACTTTAACAGATGATGCATTTTTCAAGTCACTATAGAGCTTAGTTTTGTTCGGAAGTTTAGACTGACGGTCAGTGTTCTGAAACACAATGACCTTCTCTTTTTCGATTAAACTCGTAATATCATTGCGAATGGCAATATACTCGACCACCTCACCGTCAGTGTTAAAAATTGGACTAACGGTTGAATCCACAAAATAACTCTCGCCATTTTTCTTACGATTTTGAATAACGCCTTGCCAAATTTTTCCTGATTTAATCGTCAACCATAGATCTTTAAATAATGCTTTTGGAACATCGGGGTGATTAATAACGCTATGATTTCGACCTAATAGTTCTTCCATTTCATAACCAGAGATATCGCAAAACTTTTTATTTGCATAAATAATTCGCCCCTGAGCATCAGTCTTTGAAACAATCGAACTAAAATCGATAACCTTTTTATGCTCATTGAGTAAATTGTAATTGATCGAATCAATCGCTCTATTAGATTCTGTATCATTGCCAATTTGCTCTTGGAGGGCTTTAATATCGATAACACT
>MPDF01000057.1 GCA_001874365.1 Gammaproteobacteria bacterium MedPE
GGGGACGCCAACACTGTTAACATTCGTTGACAGTTCTAAGTAAATATTATTCATAATTTAAACCATTACTTTATTCAGGTTTCACTTTTTATTCTTTACGTTATTTTGCGTTAACACTTGTAGCATTGTTTATTTAACTGTACCAAGGTTTGATAAATATACGGTTGTATTTGGTGGGTTAATGGTCAGCGTGGGAGTTTATATGTCACGTAGCGATAAATCGTTTTTAAATGACTTTTACAAGGAGTGTGTACTTGATTAGTGCTGTCTGTTTGGATGTTTTACTAAATTAATAAGCTAGCTGCTCACTTAAAGGGTATTCTAAATGCGTGTTTTAATACGTATTGTTATTTTTTTCTACGTTATAGCTATTTATACAATGTCGTTGGCGTAAGTCTCAATGAGCATAAAGACAATATTAAGTCTGCGTTGATTACCAATGCTAGTCTTCCTGTATTGGTGCTATTGTGATGGCGCCACTAACCAAGGTGATTTTAATGGCTTTGTATTGCTGCAGAGTTTGCGAATCTTGCTTGTCCATCTTAATTTTTACTCCATCATAAAGGGTATGTTTAGCAACAATACTCATCGCATCTTGCTCTGCTTGAATATGCTCATTAGCTATCGCCATCTTTTTCTTAATATCGACGATAATGGCCACTTTCTTATCTATATTTCGCTTTAGTTTACTTAGAAGTTGCTTTTGCTGCGCTGAATCAAGTGTTTTAACTTTGTCGTGCGCGGCGATAAGCTGCTGAAGTACGGGAAACTCTTTGTTCAACGTTGATTGGTGAGCGTCTATTTCTTCGCGGATCGTGTCTAGCTTGGCATTTAGTGATATAACAGTCTTGCTACCTGCATTACCACCCAATTCGATACATGAAACTTTGTTTTTAGCTTCAACACTACCACCGAATATCGTGCCTTTATTTAACCCTTTGTTGGCAACAATAACGCTATCGTCTGCAATGACAACACAATGAAGTAACTGGGTTTGCGCATGAACATTGACGCCCGCTGTTACTTTAGCGTATTGCATATACTGAGCGTTAATTGAGCCCTGCGCTTGGACATGACAAGTTAAAGATTCATCTTCACGGCGTTTTTTTCCAAAGATACCTTGTTCGACGACGATGTTTCCGCCAGCAATTAATGTTGCTGAATTGACACAACCACCAACAGTAATATCCCCTTGGGACTCAACCGTCATGCCTTCACAAACATCACCTTGAACAATCACGTTGCCTTTATAATTAATATTCCCAAAGCCAATGTCGACGTTTTTAACTTTAAGGACATCGTTAATCGCAATAGAGCCTTGATGTAATCGCGGGATCCCTTCAAGGGCACTGACTAATAAATTATCATTGTCTTTTGAAATCTGAGTACCATCGGTTGTTGGAAAGTCAATAGACTCTCCAGCGATTGCTGGTAATACCTTCCCTAACACGGTAAAACCTTCAGTGCCCAATGTTGCCGGTATTCGTTCAATAAGTGGCGAATTTACCGCTACTGTCGCCACTTTACCAAGATCGTGCATATCAACCTTACCATTAGCACGCTGCTGAGGCTTAAGCTCTCGCTCTTCCATGGTACTGACTAGAATTTTAAATTGACTATTATTGCCGTTAATCGCAGGCTGTCCTATCGCGGCATCAAATTGATAGGTTTGACCTGGTTTGAGTTTTTCGGCGGCCTTGAGGTGAGTACTAAAGGTGTCGGACAAAACGCCAGCCTTTATCCCTTGTAGCTTAATGAAATGTTCTAGATCTTTTAATCTTACTGTATTGCCGCCCCAAGGTGCATTAACAGTGATGACGGCTTTCATATCTTCGTTAACTATTTCAACGGATAGGCTAGCATCTTTGGCCTGCGCAATAACAATATCACTGACGACGTCAGCGGTATGATCTCGCGTTAGCTTATTAATCATGTCAGCTGCTTTGGTGATATTCTCATCTAATTCCATCAAATCATTATTTTTTAGCCGGCGCAAAAGTTGACATATTTCTATGGCTTTAATTTCGTTCTCTTGTGGCGTAATCGCGATTGAAATCTTATCAGCGGAGATTTCTAACGTGTCCTGGCTTAACATGGTAATCAGTGTCCGTATTTTTAATACTTTAGTGCCATAAAAAATTTTCGGCTAATCTTTTATGGTTGTATGTGAGAAGATGCATTATTTAAAGGCGTTTTGTCAATTTTAAATCGTTAAAACCAATCATTTTTTTTGATTTTTATTAATTTGGCACGAATTTTGTTGATTTAACGCGAATCGATGAGAAAAAGCGTGTGATCAACGCCGCTAATTATCAGTCAAGGCCTAATTAATTGTAATAATGACTATCCTATAACCACATTAAGCGTTATAATTTGCGCCCTTTTTTTAGCCCGGTACCCAAATATATGTCAGAATCGACTATCACTTTTAGCGAATTAGAGCTTGCTCAGCCACTTCACAAAGCACTTGCAGACTTAGGATACGAGCGTCCATCGCCTGTGCAAGAAGCGGCAATTCCTCATATGCTAAAAGGCAAGGATGTCATGGCATTGGCACAAACGGGTACCGGTAAAACGGCGGCATTTGCATTGCCGTTGTTAACTAATATCGATGTGAACTTAAGCGAACCGCAAATCTTAGTAATGGCGCCAACACGTGAATTAGCAATCCAAGTTGCTGAAGCGTTCCAAGCGTACTCACGTTACATCAAAGGTTTCCACGTATTACCAATCTACGGTGGTCAAGCTTACCCGCAACAAA
The DNA here is from genome assembly GCA_001874365.1 of Gammaproteobacteria bacterium MedPE. Lineage (GTDB taxonomy): Bacteria > Pseudomonadota > Gammaproteobacteria > Enterobacterales > Psychrobiaceae > Psychrobium. The sequence continues at coordinate 2,762 of MPDF01000057.1, forward strand.
TTAAAGCCCTTAAACGTGGCCCACAAGTTATTGTTGGTACACCGGGTCGTTTGTTAGATCATTTAGATCGCGGCACATTGAAATTAGACAGCATTAAAGCACTGGTACTTGACGAAGCCGATGAAATGTTACGCATGGGGTTCATCGATGATGTTGAAACCATGATGAAAGCTACGCCAAAAGATAAGCAAACAGCGTTATTCTCAGCAACTATGCCTGATAGCATCAAGCGCATCGGTAACAGCTACATGAATGAGCCTGAGTTTATCAAGATTGCTGCTAAAACAGCGACTGTTGAAAATATCGACCAACGTTACTGGTTCGTTCGTGGTAACACGAAAATGGAAGCGTTAACACGCATCTTAGAAACTGAAACTTACGATGGCGTTATCATCTTCTCACGTACTAAAACAATGACTGTTGAAATTGCGGAGAAACTTGAAGCGCGTGGTTACAGCGCTGCTGCAATCAACGGTGACATGACGCAACAATTACGTGAGCGCACAATCAATCGTCTTAAGTCTGGTGGCTTAGATATCTTAATTGCAACAGATGTTGCTGCACGTGGTCTTGATGTTCCACGTTTAGACTTAGTTATCAACTACGATATTCCATATGACGCTGAGTCTTATGTTCACCGTATTGGTCGTACAGGCCGTGCTGGTCGTACTGGTAGTGCAATTCTTTTCGTTGCCCCACGTGAAAAGCGCATGCTTTACACTATTGAAAAGCTTACACGTCACAAGATTGCAGAAATGGATTTACCGACACGTGATGATATTTCAGCTAAACGTATCGTGAGCTTCCGTGAAACATTGCAAAATGTTATCAAAACAGAAGATCTTGAGTTTTACCGTAATCTAAGCCAAGAACTTTCAGCTGAGGATGACGCGACTGTTGAAGAGTTAGCCGCTGCATTATTGTTTATGGCGCAAAAAGACAAGCCACTTCAACTTGAAGCTGAGCCTGCACGTCCGCCACGTCGCGAACGTGAAGAGCGTGCTCGTGATAGCGGTGAACGTGGCGACAGAGGCGGGCGTGAGCGTGGCAGAGAACGCGATCGCGGTCCTCGTCAACCACGTGCTAATGTGAACATGGATACTTACCGTATTGAAGTTGGTCGCGGTGATGGTGTTCAAGTGAAAAACGTTGTAGGTGCAATTGCTAATGAAGCAAATATCGATAGCCAATTCATCGGTGGTATTCGTTTGCACGACAACTACACAACAGTTGAATTGCCAGCTGATATGCCAAAAGAGACGTTAGATCATTTGTACAAATCTTACGTTTGTTCTAAGGCAATGAAACTAACTAAACTACAGTCTGGTACGTTACCTGATGATCGTCCTCGTCGCGGTGGACGCGATGGTGGTAATGGTGGTAATCGTCGTGATGGCAACGGTGGCGGTCAACGCCGTGAGCGTTCTGAGTCTCGTGGTCATCGTGGTCAACGTAACGATTCTCGTGGCGACTCACGTGGAAATCGCAGTGATAACCGCGGTAACCGTCGCGATAAGTAATAGTTACTTACTTTGATAAAAACCAGCTTCGGCTGGTTTTTTTGTTTTTGATGCTCCGCCATTGTCGTTGAATTGTCAATGAGGTAGAATTATGCGCCTTTTGGTCACGCCTACGTTTGGCGAACAAAAGGGTTATAGATAAGGTGCTGATTTTTTTACCACATTCAGCGCAACACGAAATTAAAAACAACATGTGATCTTTGGTATAGGTCACCACTGTTAGGAATACTGAACTCAATGAATACTCCAGTTACTATTACACTGCCAGATGGCAGCCAACGTTCTTTCGATAATGCGGTATCTATTATGGATGTCGCTGCTGATATTGGTCCAGGCTTAGCGAAAGCATGTATCGCTGGTCGAATTAATGGCGAGCGTGTTGACGCTTGTGAATTAATCACCGAAGACAGTGCTATTGAAATTATTACTGCGAAAGATGATGACGGCATCGAAATTATTCGTCACTCTTGTGCGCATTTAATTGGCCACGCTGTAAAACAACTATGGCCTGATGCAAAAATGGCGATTGGCCCAACCATCGATAATGGTTTTTATTATGACATCGATATGGAGCATTCATTAACGAGCGATGATTTAGTTAAGCTAGAGAAGCACATGCTAAAGCTGGCTAAAACGAATTATGAAGTTGTTCGTAAAAAAGTATCTGTAGATGAAGCTCGCGCTGTGTTTGAAGAGCGTGGTGAGAGCTACAAACTAGAGATCATTGACGGCATCGACAAAGACGCTCGTCCTGGTTTGTATCATCACGAAGAATACATTGATATGTGTCGTGGCCCACACGTTCCTAATATGAAGCACTGTCAGCACTTTAAAATTATGAAAGTGGCTGGTGCTTATTGGCGCGGCGATGCAAAAAACAAAATGCTACAACGTGTTTATGGCACGGCGTGGGCTGATAAAAAACAATTAAAAGCTTACTTAAAACGTCTTGAAGAAGCAGAAAAGCGTGATCATCGTAAAATTGGTAAACATTTAGATCTTTACCATATGCAAGAAGAAGCGCCTGGTATGGTGTTCTGGCACAACGATGGCTGGACTGTGTTCCGTGAATTAGAAGATTTCATTCGTGAGAAGCTAACGCAATACGATTACCAAGAAGTAAAAGGTCCACAAATCATGGACCGTAGCATGTGGGAAAAATCGGGTCACTGGGATAAATACTCAGACGGCATGTTTACAACGTGCAGCGAAAACCGCGATTATGCGATTAAGCCAATGAACTGTCCGGGTCACGTACAAATCTTTAATCAAGGTTTAAAATCTTACCGTGACTTGCCCTTGCGTATGGCTGAGTTTGGTTCTTGTCATCGCAATGAACCATCAGGTGCTTTACATGGTTTAATGCGCGTACGTGCCTTTACCCAAGACGATGCTCATATTTTCTGTACTGACAGCCAAATTCTTGATGAAGTAACTGATTGTATTAAAATGGTATTTGACTGTTATGAAACCTTTGGTTTTAAAGACATTGCCATCAAATTATCGACTCGTCCTGAACAGCGTGTCGGCAGTGATGAAGTATGGGACAATGCAGAAAATGCATTACGTGAAGCACTAGAGAAAAACGAGCTGGAGTATGACTTACAGCCAGGTGAAGGTGCTTTCTACGGTCCTAAAATTGAATTTACTTTACATGATTGCTTGGGTCGTGCGTGGCAGTGTGGTACCATCCAGCTCGATTTTTCGATGCCTGATCGTTTAGACGCAACCTTTGTTGCTGAAGATAACGAGCGCCATACACCAGTGATGATTCACCGTGCAATCTTAGGATCGCTTGAGCGTTTCATCGGTATTCTTATTGAAGAATACGCGGGATTATTCCCAACATGGTTATCGCCGACACAAGTTGTTGTCATGAATATTACTGACAAACAAAGCGAATATGTCACAGATATCGTAAATAAATTAAAATCTAGCGGAATTAGAGCCAAAGCAGACTTGAGAAATGAGAAGATAGGCTTTAAAATCCGTGAACATACATTAAAGCGCGTACCTTACCAAATTGTAATTGGTGATAAAGAGGTAGAAGCGCAAGAGATTGCAGTTCGAACTCGAAGTGGTGTTGATTTAGGTAAAATGTCCATTGAGGCATTTACTCAATCATTAACCAACGAGATTGAATCGCGTTGTCTTACACAACTGGAGGAATAACCGATTAAAGGCGCAAGAAGAGGACAAGTGCAAAAGAAAAATTTGCACCAAATAAATGGTGAAATCACCGCAAGTGAAGTTCGTTTAACTGGCGCAGACGGCCAACCGGTAGGGATTGTTTCTCTACACGAAGCAATGTCAGCAGCTGAAGAAGCTAACTTAGACTTAGTAGAAATTAGCCCAAATGCCGAGCCGCCTGTATGTCGAGTTATGGACTACGGTAAGTTTATTTTCGAGAAGTCGAAAAAAGACAAAGAACAACGCCAAAAGAATAAACAGATCCAGCTGAAGGAATTAAAATTCCGTCCTGGAACTGACGAAGGCGATTATCAGGTAAAACTACGCAACCTGAATCGCTTTCTTGAAGACGGAAACAAGGTGAAAATTACACTGCGTTTCCGTGGTCGCGAAATGGCACACCAAGGGTTAGGTACTAAACTACTGAATCGCATTAAAGATGATGTAGCAGAAATAGCTAACGTGGAGTCTTTTCCAGCAATGGAAGGGCGCCAAATGGTGATGGTACTAGCACCGAAAAAGAAATAGTTAGGGCAATTTAAAGTTGCAATGCAGCCTCCGACCTTGGTTGGGGGCTGATTTTTGTACGCCTTGCTATCTAATATTAACCCAATGCGAAGTAGAAGATTTAGTTATGCCTAAAATGAAAACATGTAAAGGCGCCGCAAAACGTTTCAAGAAAACGGGTTCTGGTGGCTTCAAGTTCAAACACAACCACTTACGTCACATCCTGACTAAGAAAAGTACTAAGCGTAAGCGTCAATTGCGTTCTAAAGGTATGATCCACAAAGTGGACGTTCCTTCAATCAACCGCATGCTTCCTTTCGCATAAGACTTACTGGAGAATTTGAACAATGCCTAGAGTAAAACGTGGTGTACAGGCTCGCGCGAGCCACAAGAAAGTTTTAAAACAAGCTAAAGGTTATTACGGTGCACGTTCACGTGTTTATCGTGTTGCTTTCCAAGCTGTAACTAAAGCTGGTCAATATGCTTACCGTGACCGTCGTCAGCGTAAACGTCAATTCCGTCAATTATGGATTGCTCGTATCAATGCTGCTGCACGTCAAAACGAAATGTCTTACAGCCGTTTCATCAACGGTCTTAAGAAAGCATCAATTGAAATTGATCGTAAGATCTTAGCGGACATCGCTGTATTTGATAAGCACGCATTTAGCGTTCTTGTTGAAAAAGCAAAAGCTGCACTTTAATTCAAATCTCTTTGAGTTAATGATAAAAGGAGCCTTCGGGCTCCTTTTTTATTGCCTAAATATCAAAGTTTACCACTTTATACCAATTGGTATTATTTTGTATCAAATAAAAAGCCCCCTAATATCGATTGATATTAGGGGGCTTCAATAAAATCTAGTTTAAATTTAGATGCCACCAATACGTTCTGCTAGTTCTTTATATTTTTTTACGGCGTCAGCATTAAATTGTGGATTTTCTGCGTCATCACCAACATTGTTTAATAAACTTTCACGAGCAAGGCGACGAACACGTGAGTCACTTATACCTAAAAATTCAGCAACTTGATCCACTGTTAATAATTCATCCATTGTTCTTTCCTTTATCAGATTCATTCATGAACTTTTTAAAATAACACATTACATTCTCGAAGAAAACTAATATAAATAGTTGACTTATTTACTGTTACCACGTGTTATCTCATGTTTAGGCTAGGTAACGTCGTCGCAGAATTACAAAGCCGACACTTAACAAGAAGATCCAATGTATGCTCCCTGATTCGTGAATTACCACATCGTTATACACAGGGCGATCATTATATTCTGATTCTACGCTGACATACCCTAAATCAAAAGTGCTCGAGTGTTCACTGTGACGGCTAATAATGTCTGATACCTCGACTGTTAGCTCATAAGTACCGGTACTAAATTGTGCAGGGATCAATAAGTCAAAGGTTTGTACATCGCTCGTTGAGCTACTGTAAATAGTAAAAGGCGCTGAGGCGTAAAGTAATTGTCCATCTAAGCGAATGTTAGCCTGTAACTGCAGATTGTTATAGATGGAGTCAAGGTCGAGTGTTAACTCGACACGCTGATCATAGCCATCGTTGTCATTATCGATAGATGTCGCGTGATAATGATTAACTAAGCTAAAGGTGTCGTGATGATCGTAGTGATGTCCTTCAAGGCGCAAATCACCTAGGCCTTGGTTGTTGTGATAATCAACGATATCTATCAATTGATGATTATCAGCATCATAGATATTGATTAATAGTTGGTAGTAACCGGTTAAAAGGTGAGTATCCACTGTAATATCAAAGCGTTGCTTGTCAGTAATCGAATCTGAATTGAGCACAAAACTGGAAGACGATGTTAATGTAGTTGAATGATTTTGCTCGTCAACGAGAATCAAATCGACATAGATCGGGAGCTGTTGATAATTGGTATCAAAGTCGAATATAAAATTAATATCTTGAGTGTACCCATCGTTATCCTCATCAAGGTTTGACGTTGTTGTTAGCGAATCTAACCACACCACGTTATGGCGCGAGGTCTTTTGGGTTTTTGCAACAGATTGCTTGGACGTTGCGTTATCAGAAGTCACAGCTTGGTGCTTTACACTTGAAGCCGCAAAAGAAAAACTATTGGCCAGTAATAAGGTGAATAGGATAAATACTCTCATGGTAATCCCTTAGTTATTAATCATGTGCTTATCTTTGATTGCAGCGGCTGAATCGAAACTGAACTCGCGCTTTGTAAATACTTCAAGCCGATGTCGTCACATTTATGACTTATTCTTCAAGCAGTATTGGTACTTAGCGAATTTATCTCGTATAATGCGCCAAATTTTTTTAAACGTCCTTTTTTGGAGAGCTAAACAATGGCTATCGAACGTACTTTTTCTATCGTAAAACCTGATGCAGTTGCTAAAAACTACATTGGTCAAATCTACAACCGTTTTGAAACTGCTGGTCTTAAAATCGTTGCTTCTAAAATGATCCACCTTTCTCAAGAGAAAGCTGAAGGTTTCTACGCTGAGCACAGCGAGCGTCCTTTCTTCGGTGCTTTAGTTTCTTTCATGACTTCTGGCCCTGTTATGGTTCAAGTTTTAGAAGGCGAAAACGCTGTTGCTAAAAACCGTGAAATCATGGGTGCAACTAACCCAGCTGAAGCTTTCGCTGGTACTATCCGTGCTGATTTAGCTGATAGCATCGACGAAAATGCTGCTCACGGTTCTGACGCTCTTGAGTCAGCGGCACGTGAAATTGCATACTTCTTCTCAGATGACGAAATCTGTCCACGTACTCGCTAATATCGAGCACGTACAATAAATTAAACATCGTTTAATTTATGATAATATTCGGGGGTATTTACCCCCGTTTTTACGTTTAAGGATTGGCAAAATAATGGCAGTCATTAAACGTAAAAACGGTCACCACCATGACTAACGCAGTAACCTTATGGAGTCAGTATGACTAACGCAAAAGTAAACTTATTGAATTTTGATCGCAAAGCCTTGCGTGCTTACTTTGATGAAATTGGCGAGAAGCCATTTCGTGCCGATCAATTAATGAAATGGATTTATCATTTTGGCGTCACTGACTTTGACGAGATGAATAATCTTAATAAGAAGTTACGTGCAAAGTTAAATCGTTTATGTGAAATTAAAGCCCCCGTTGTTAATACTGAACAGCGCTCTACTGACGGCACTATTAAGTGGTCGATGTTACTGGAAGGTGGACAAGAAGTTGAAACGGTTTATATTCCTGATGGCGACCGTGCAACATTGTGTGTTTCATCACAAGTAGGTTGTGCGCTTGAATGTACATTCTGTTCGACCGCTCAACAGGGGTTTAACCGTAACTTATCGGTAGGCGAAATTATCGGTCAGGTATGGCGTGCTGCACAGGTTGTTGGCGTTAAGGGTGACACTGGTGAACGTCCAATTACCAATGTCGTAATGATGGGCATGGGTGAGCCGTTACTCAATATTAAAAATGTTGTGCCAGCAATGCAGCTAATGCTTGATGATAATGGCTACGGTTTGTCAAAACGTCGCGTTACACTATCGACTTCAGGTGTTGTGCCTGCATTGGATATTCTTGGCGACCAAATTGACGTGGCCTTAGCGATTTCATTACATGCGCCAAACGATGAATTACGTGATGAAATTGTACCTGTAAATAAGAAATACCCTATTAAGGATTTCTTAGCAGGTGTGGCTCGTTACATTGAAAAATCAAAAGCAAACCGTGGTAAAGTTACTATCGAATACGTGATGTTAGATCACGTGAATGATTCGACAGACCAAGCGCATGAGTTAGGCAAATTACTTAAAGACACACCGTGTAAGATTAACTTGATTCCATTTAATCCGTATCCAGGTTCTCCTTACGGCCGTTCAAGTAATTCACGTATCGATCGTTTCAATAAAGTTTTGATGGAGTATGGTTACACGGTCACAGTAAGAACGACGCGTGGTGATGATATTGACGCTGCTTGTGGTCAATTGGTTGGCGATGTTGTTGACCGTACTAAACGCACTGCGAAAAAGCAGATGCAAGGCGACGCAATTTCGGTCACAATGGTGCGCTAACGCCTAATTAAATTTGACTGAGCAGGGAATAACGCCACATGATAAAACGCCAACAAATAGCATTTCTCGCCTTATTAGGCTGGGTTGGGTTAAGTGGTTGTGTTACGCAAGAGTTTGTCGCTGGTTCTGATGAAATCATTCAAGAGCGTGTCATCAATAAAAAAGAGGCAGCTCTTGCGCGTCTAAAACTCGCACTTGAGTATTTAAAGACGGGCAATACAGCCCAAGCTCAGCTCAATTTAGAGCGCGCAGAAAAACTTGATGATTCTGTCGACGGTATTTATTCAAGTTATGCCTATTATTATCAAACCGTGGGTGAGACAGCGCTAGCAGATAAAGCATACTTACAGGCGCTTGAAGACTTCCCAGATAATTTCAATACTCGCAATAATTACGGTGCATTTTTGTGTGATAACCGCCGTTATGAAGAAGCTGAAAAACAATTTGTTTTGGCTATTGAATCCCCACTCAATACTCAAACCGCCAACAGTTATGAAAACGCCGGTTTATGTGCGTTACGTGACCAAAAGTGGCAGCGTGCCAAAACACATCTAAGCGCTGTATTACGTTATGAGTCTATTCGCGCACGTTCAATTCTCGGTTTAGCAAAAGCTAATCTTGAATTAGGATTATTGAACGATGCCGCACAACAATTGCGGAACTATCGCAGGATTTATAGTCAAACTTCTGAGAGTTTATGGTTAGCTATTCAAATTGAACAACAACGTGGCAGTGTTGATATTGCTAAGCAATTAGCACGAGTATTAATTCAAAAGTATCCTAACTCCGCAGCCACTAAAGCCTATTTTTCAAAAGAATTTTAAATGAGTAATACCCAAGAATCATCGAATTCGACAACTGATAATGATTGTGAAACAGCCCCTTCTTTAGGACGTCAATTATTGAATGCGCGTCAGCAAGCTGGCATGAGCATTGATGAAGTCGCTCTAAAGTTGTTTATATCTAAAGCAGTGGTTAATGAGCTAGAAACTGATACCGTGCCTGAATCTTCAAATGCGCTGTTTTATCGAGGATATGTTAAGTCATATGCTGTTTTACTAGGGCTTGATTGTGAAGACATGGTAAAAACATTTCGCGCGCAATATCACTGTGATAACGATTTGAAAACCATGCAGACGTTTTCAAATCGCTCTAAAAATGATACTCATAATAATTATTTAAACTGGGTTACAACTGGTGTTGTAATTATTATTTTTATTGCTGTCATCGTATGGTGGTGGCAGCGTCAATCAATGGCAGAGATGCCAACGATATCACAAGAGCCTGTTGCCATTGCCACAGAGCCATCACCAAGATTACCTATTGCTCCTGTCGCAAATGCTGCGATGGAAGTCGATGAAAATAATGTTCAATCAACATTTACGTTTTCTCAAGACTGTTGGGTCAAAATAACAGACGCAACAAATGCCGTGGTAGCTATTGGCATCAAAAAGGCGGGGACATCGATAGAAGTATCGGGTGTGCCGCCGCTTGAAGTGATTTTAGGTGCGCCGCAAGGCGTTGAAATTACCTACCATGAGCAAGTCCTTGATATCTCATCTTATATTTCAAATGAAACGGCAACATTTACATTGCCGCTGGAACAATAATTATGCATGCTCCTAATCCCATCATTAGACGAAAATCAACACGCATTATGGTTGGCAACGTACCCATTGGTGACGGTGCGCCAATTGCTGTTCAATCAATGACAAATACTTTAACGAGTGATGTTGAAGCAACACTTGCACAAATTAATCGTATTGCAGCGGCCGGTGCAGATATTGTTCGTGTGTCAGTACCGACAATGAATGATGCCGAGGCGTTTAAAGTGATTAAACAGCAATCGCCAATTCCATTAGTCGCTGATATTCATTTTGATTATCGTATTGCTCTTAAAGTGGCCGAATACGGTGCTGATTGTTTGCGAATTAATCCAGGTAATATTGGTCGTGAAGAACGTATTCGATCAGTTGTGGATTGCGCTCGTGACATGAATATTCCCATTCGAATCGGTGTTAATGGTGGTTCATTAGAACGTGACATTCAAGAGAAATACGGTGAGCCAACAGCGCAAGCCCTACTTGAATCAGCAATGCGTCACGTTGATATTCTTGATCGTCTGAACTTCGACCAATTTAAAGTGTCTGTAAAAGCATCTGACGTTCACCTAGCGGTTGAATCATACCGTTTGTTAGCGAAACAGATTGAACAACCATTGCATTTAGGTATTACAGAAGCCGGTGCATTTCGCGCGGGTGCAGTGAAATCTGCTATTGGTTTAGGCATGTTATTAAATGACGGCATTGGCGATACATTGCGTGTTTCGTTGGCGGCAGATCCGGTTGAAGAAATTAAAGTCGGCTTTGATATATTAAAGTCGCTACGTATTCGTAGTCGCGGTATTAATTTTATCGCTTGTCCAAGTTGTTCACGTCAAGAGTTTGATGTGATTAACACGGTTAACGAATTAGAAAACCGCCTCGAGGATGTTGTAACACCCATGGATGTATCTATTATCGGTTGTGTGGTTAATGGTCCAGGTGAAGCACTTGTTTCTGATATGGGACTTGCAGGTGGCTCTCGAATGAGTGGTTTTTATGAGGATGGTGTTCGTCAGAAGGAACGTCTAGATAACACCGACTTAATTGACTCATTAGAGAAGAAGATTAGAGCGCGTTTAGCTAACGAAAAGAACAAGCTCGATATTAAGCAACTTTAATGGCTTTAGTGGTGGTAACTCCCACAAATATTGAGCATAATGCTTAACAATTTTTAGTGACGGCTTAGGCCGTCTCATCGTATAGAATTAGTTTTAAATAGGTTTATTGTGGCAAAAACTATCCAAGCCGTTCGTGGCATGAATGATTGCTTACCAATTCAGTCATCATTATGGCAATTTGCTGAGCAAGCAGTGCGTAATACCGTGGCTGCCTACGGTTACAGCGAAATCAGAACACCCATCGTAGAAAGTACTGACTTATTCAAACGCTCTATCGGCGAAGTGACTGATATTGTTGAAAAAGAAATGTATACCTTTGATGATCGTAATGGCGATAGCCTGACGCTTCGTCCGGAAGGCACCGCGTGTGTGGTTCGTGCAGGTAATCAACATGGATTACTTTACAATCAAGAGCAACGCTTATGGTATATGGGGCCAATGTTTCGACATGAGCGTCCTCAAAAGGGCCGTTATCGTCAATTCCATCAATTTGGTGTAGAAGTTTACGGTATTAGCGATGCTCATGCTGATGCAGAAGTATTAATGATGTCAGCTTATCTGTGGAAACAGCTCGGTATGACAGAACATGTGCGCCTTGAACTTAATACGCTAGGTGATAATCATGAACGGGCACAATATCGTGATGCATTAATTGCCTTTTTAGAGCAACACCTCGATGTGTTAGATGAAGAATCTAAGCGCCGAATGTACAGTAATCCATTACGCGTGTTAGACACTAAGAATCCTGACGTTCAGGCGATTTTAGTCGACGCACCTAAGCTGTCAGACCATCTTGGCGAAGAAACAACACAACATTTTTCAAAATTATGTGAACTGTTAGACCTCGCAGGCATCCAATACACCGTTAATGAGCGACTCGTACGTGGACTCGATTACTATAATCGTACAGTATTTGAATGGGTTACCGATTCTTTAGGCGCTCAAGGTACAGTATTAGCTGGTGGTCGTTACGACGGATTAGTTGAGCAACTTGGTGGTAAAGCAAGCCCAGCAGTGGGTTTTGCAATGGGTATTGAACGATTAGTGCTAATGCTTGAAACGCTTGAATTAGTAGATACATCACTGAGTGCAGTGGATGTCTATGTGTGTGCTATGGGTGACAATGCACAAAACCAAGCCATGATTATTAGCCAGTCGCTTCGTGAACAACATGGCGGCTTGCGTATTATGAAGCACAACAGCGGTGGTAATTTCAAAAAACAAATGAAAAAAGCCGACCAAAGTGGTGCAAAGATTGTTTTATTATTTGGTGACAATGAGTTGGAAAATGACTCGGTGACCGTGAAGTATTTACGTGAAGATAAGCCTCAGAGCACAATGACGATGAGCGAGCTTTCAACACTATTAGAAGAATTATAAGGACCAATAATGGAAATTTACAGCAGCGAAGAACAACAAGAAGAAGCAATCAAACGGTTTCTTAAAGAAAACGGCACCGTATTAGTACTTGGCGCCGCGATCGGTTTAGGTGGTATTTATGGCTTTAACTACTATAAAGCCGAGCAAGTTAACACGATTGCTAATAACTCAATGAGTTACTCAGAAGTGACAGCATCTGATGATCTGCCTGCCAAAGCAGCCGAATATGCAAAAACGCATACTGATACACAATACAGCCAGTTAGCACAGTTATTAGCGGTTAAATCGCTGGTTGATGCTGAAAAGTTTGATGAAGCGACAGCGTTACTAAAAGATGTTATTGCTAGCGACGTCGATAGCTCGGTTAAATCTATCGCTATTATGCGTCTTGCTCGTATTGAAAATTCACAAGCGCAATACGCACAAGCATTAAGTACGTTAGCGACGTTAACTGACGGCGCATTCGTCGTTCAGAAAAATGAACTAACAGGCGACATTGAGTTAGCTCAAGGTAATGTTGATAAAGCGCGCACTGCATACATGGCTGCTGAAAAAGCGGCTGGTGAGCAAGCAAGCAACGATTTAAAAATGAAACTAAACGACTTAACGCCAGCGGCCTAAGGAATTGTAATGAAACAATGGTCTAAATCATTAGTCGCAAGTGTTGTACTGCTAGGAACGCTAGCGGGTTGTTCATCAAATGATGACGAAATTAAAATCGCGCCATTGCCTGTCATTCAACCGTCAGTAGAAGTGGAAGTGAACTGGGAACATAGCGTTGGTGATGGTACTCAAGATTACTTTAGCAAGCTATCGCCAATTGTCGCTTACGGTAAAGTTTTTGCTAGTGACCGTGCTGGTATTGTCGCTGCGTTCGATACAGAAACAGGCGATCAAGTATGGGAAGTTGAAGTTGAAGATCAAGGTTCAATTTTCAGTTTTTCGTCAGGTATAGATGCTCAGCTATCTGGTGGTATTAGTGCTGGCTATGAAAAAATTGTTATCGGCGCTGAGAGCGGTATGCTTTACGTGTTAGCACAAGAAACTGGCGAGCTCGTTTGGAAAATTCAAACGGATGGTGAAATTTTATCGAGCCCGTTACTTAGTGACAACAAAGTTATTGTTTCGATGGGCAATGGTAAAATCATTGCTTACGATCTAGCCGATGGTAAAGAGGTATGGAGCTATCAACAAGATGTTCCAGCCTTAACGTTACGCGGTATTTCAGGGTTAACTGAAAGTCAGGGCGCAACGTTTTTTGGTCTACCAAACGGTAAAATTGGCGGTGTTTTAATTAACGATGGCCGTGCTATTTGGGAAGCTGTTGTAACACCACAAACTGGTGGCAACGAATTAGCAAGTATTATTGATGTTGACTCAACGCCAATTGCCTTTGGTGAATCTATTTATGCAGTTGGTTACAACGGAAATCTAGCTGCTATCGAAATCCGTTCTGGAAATGTATTGTGGAAACGTGATTATTCAGCATTTAAATCAATGACCCTAAACGGCTTTAGCCTTTATCTAACAACAGCTTCTGGACACGTTGTGTCAGTTGATCGTCGTTCTGGTTTAGAGATATGGTCTCAGTTAGGCCTGGAAAATCGTGGTTTAACAGCACCTGTTATATTTGAAGGCTACGTTGCAGTTGTTGACTTTGAAGGTGTATTACACTTGATGTCATCTGAAACTGGTGAGTTTGTTGGTCAATTAGAAATTGATGATGATGGTCACATTGCTAAGCCAATTGTTGATGGTAACCGTCTCTACCTTCAATCTAAAGATGGCTTATTGTCGGCGATTTCTATAAAATAGCGCCATCGCAATGTCTAGTGCAAATAGCGCTTGTAAATAAACGACATTTAAAAATTGAAAAAGCGGTCCGAATAGTTAATTCTGGGCCGCTTTTGTTTGTTTTGGAGAAAAGGTCATGCTTCCTGTTGTTGCTCTAGTTGGGCGTCCTAATGTTGGAAAATCAACACTATTTAATCGTTTAACGCGAACGCGTGATGCGCTTGTTGCTGATTTCCCTGGTTTAACTCGAGATCGTAAATATGGTCAAGCGGAACTAGGCGGTTATGAGTTCTTACTTATCGATACTGGTGGTATTCAAGGTGATGAAGAGGGCATCGATGCATTGATGGCTGAGCAGTCATTACAAGCGATTGAGGAAGCTGATGTTGTTCTTTTCTTAGTAGACGCTCGTGACGGCATTATGGTTGCTGATGAAGCTATTGCTCATCACTTACGCCAGCTTGATAAAACCGTTTACTTAGTGGCCAATAAAACAGATGGCGTTGATATCGACTCTGTAACCGGTGATTTCTATGCCTTGTCATTAGGTGATATTCACCCAATCGCAGCGGCACATGGCCGTGGTGTTCAAGTTCTTGTCGAAACTTGTTTACGTCCATACGCTAAAGAAATGGGATTGCTTGATGTTAATGAACAACAAGAAGACGAATGGGCTGAAGAAGAAGAAATCACCGAAGAGACTGCTGAAGAACAAGCTAAAGCGTTACAAGATCAACCAATAAAGTTAGCTATCATCGGTCGTCCAAATGTCGGTAAATCAACATTAACCAACCGTATCTTAGGTGAAGAGCGTGTTGTTGTTTATGATATGCCTGGAACGACTCGCGATAGTATTTATATTCCTATGGAACGCGATGAGCGTGAATATGTGTTGATTGACACTGCCGGTATTCGTCGCCGTAAAAATGTTAATGAAGCTGTTGAAAAATTCTCAATCATTAAGACATTAAAAGCGATAGAAGACGCAAACGTTGTTATGTTGGTTATTGATGCACGTGAAAATATTTCAGATCAAGATTTAAGCCTATTGGGTTTTGCATTACATGCTGGCCGTTCGATTGTTATCGCTGTTAATAAATGGGATGGTTTAGATAATGATGCAAAGGACCGCATTAAATCTGAATTAGATCGCCGTTTAGGTTTTGTTGATTTTGCTCGTATTCACTTTATCTCAGCACTGCATGGCAGTGGCGTTGGCAATTTGTTTGAGTCAGTAAATGAAGCTTATGTATCAGCAACTAAGCGTACATCGACTTCAATGCTCACTAAAATCATGCAAATGGCTGTGGACGATCATAATCCGCCAATGTTTCAAGGGCGCCGAGTTAAGCTGCGTTATGCTCACGCAGGTGGTTACAATCCGCCAGTGATTGTTATTCACGGTAACCAAGTGAAAAAGCTAGATCAATCATACAAACGTTACCTAATGAACTATTTCCGTCGTACCCTTAAAATTATGGGCACGCCAATCAAGATCGAGTTCAGAAACTCAGATAACCCGTTCGAAGGTAAAAAGAACAAGTTATCAGCGACACAGCAACGTAAACGTGATCGTCTAATGAAGTTCCACAAAAAGCGTTAATTGGCGTTGTAAATGATTGAATATGAAACCGCTGAAAGGCGGTTTTTTATTAGGGTCTGTTGATCTTTCGAGGATGAATTTTGTGTAATTGACAAGACTTTTTCG
>MPDF01000058.1 GCA_001874365.1 Gammaproteobacteria bacterium MedPE
CACTGGTGCGCAATCTGGTTTTGATGAAAATGGTATGCCGCAAGTTAGCATCAAACTTGATGGGCAAGGCGGCAATAAAATGTCGGAGTTTTCTAAAAACAATATCAACAATCCAATGGCAACAGTATTTATTGAATACAAGCCAACGGGTAAAGTTGATAATGAAGGAAAACAAATTCTAAAGAAAGTCGAAGAAGTTATTAGTGTCGCTAATATTAGTACTCAACTTGGCAAGAATTTCCGCATTACAGGCCTAGATAATCCACAAGAAGCGCGGTCATTGTCACAATTACTGCGTGCAGGTGCATTACGTGCGCCAATTCAAATTGTTGAAGAGCGTACTGTTGGTCCAAGCCTTGGTAAAGAAAATATTGAATTAGGTGCAACGGCAATCGTCTTAGGTTTAGCGGGCGTATTGTTGTTCATGTTAGTTTATTACCGCGGTTTTGGTGTTGTATCGAATGTTGCACTGGCTGCTAATGTTGTCTTAATAATCGGTGTGATGTCGATGATACCTGATGTCGCGTTAACCTTACCTGGTATGGCTGGTATTGTATTAACGGTCGGTATGGCGGTTGATGCCAATGTATTGATATTTGAACGTATTCGTGAAGAAATTCGTGCTGGTCGCAGCGTGCAGCAAGCTATTCATCATGGTTATGATAGTGCGTTCTCGACAATTTTTGATGCCAATATTACGACGTTAATTGCCGCTATCATTCTGTTTTCATTCGGTGCTGGTCCAATTAAAGGATTCGCGATTACATTATCAATCGGTATTATCACGTCGGTATTTACGGCTGTGGTAGTTACGCGTGCCATTGTTAACCTGTGGGTTGGCGGTAAGCGCGTTGATAAACTTTCTATATAGGCGGTAGGTAATGTTTCAAATTCTTAAAAATGTAGACACTATCAGCTTTATGAAGTGGCGAAAACTCGCCATGATCTTTTCAGCTGTGCTAATGATTGCTAGTGTTGTAATGGTCTCTAATAAAGGCTTAAACCTCGGTCTTGATTTTACCGGCGGTACCGTTATTGAAGTTGGCTTTAGTAAAGAAGCCAATTTAAAAGATGTCCGTGGTATTTTAGAAGGCAATGGCTTTGATGACGCTATCGTCCAGCGTTTTGGTAGTCCGCGTGACGTATTGATTCGTTTAGCGCCGCGTCAAGATGTTAAAGCTGAAACTATTGGTAGCGAAGTATTAGAGTTACTTAATGCGAAGTCTGATCAAGAAGTTACTATGCGCCGAATCGAGTTTGTTGGCCCTAAAGTAGGTGATGAACTAGCAGAGAAGGGTGGACTAGCTATGCTAGCTGCGCTGATTTGTATCATGATTTACGTCGCACTGCGTTTTGAGTGGCGTTTTGCACTCGGTGCGGTAACCGCATTGGCGCACGATGTATTCTTGACTATTGGTTTGTTCTCGCTATTGCAGTTAGAGTTTGATCTAACCGTTTTGGCAGCGATTTTAGCGGTTATTGGTTATTCACTTAACGATACCATTGTTGTATCGGATCGTATTCGTGAAAACTTCCGTAAGCTACGTACTGGTTTGCCAAGCGAAGTGATTGATATTTCGCTGACGCAAACAATGAGCCGAACATTAATTACGTCATTAACAACCATCATTGTATTATTTGCGCTGTTCTTTAAAGGTGGCGCATTAATTCACGGTTTTGCAACTGCATTATTGTTTGGTGTGTTTATTGGTACTTATTCATCTATCTATGTTGCTTCTTCAGTTGCCTTATCACTGGGTATTACTAAAGAAGATCTCATGCCTGTAGAGGTTGAGAAAGAAGGTGAAGATCAAGAAGAGATGAATTTATAATCTCTCATTCAATGACTAGCAAACTCTTGCTAGTCATTGTTTCCTTTCTATTTTTCCTCGTTTAACTTTGTAACAAATCGTTATTATCCTTGCATCAATAGTAAAGAAAGGTTTACACTTTCATTTATTTGATTGATAGAAGATTATATCGTGCGTTTAGAAGTTCTCTGTGAAAATCGCTTAGGTATTGCTCAAGAAATCTTGGGGTTGTTGGCGAGTTTTAGTCTTAATTTACGTGGTATTGATGCCGACCAAACAGGCCGCGTTTATGTTCACTTTCCTGAAATTGAATTTGCTGACTTTCAGTTGTTAATGCAATCCATTCGCAAGATTGATGGCGTTAATGATGTGCGAAGTGTGTCCCACATGCCATCAGAGCAAGAACATTATGGCTTGTTAACGTTGCTGAAAAATTTACCCGATCCCATTATATCTATTGATTTAAAGGGGCATATTACCCGTTCAAACGACGCTGCCCTCAAGCTACTAAATGAAGATGAATCAAGTAGCGCCATGCAGCCGCTTAACAATTGGGTGACGGGGTTTTCTTTTACAAAATGGCTTGGTAGCTCCGATGTTAAGCCTCGCTCAGCGCGAGTGAGTGTCGAGCGCATAGAGTATTTGGCTGAGATAATTCCAGTTTACTTACCGGATATTGATGATAAAAAAATCTTAACCGGCGCTGTTATCTTATTAAAATCTTCGCAGCGAATTGACAAGCAATATAACGCGTTAAAAACGGCGCCTGAAAACAGTTTCTCTAGTGTCTTGGCGTTCTCACCTGCAATGAAAGATGTGGTAGACATTGCTAAGCAACATGCCGTTTTAGACGCACCACTTTTGATTAGTGGTGATACCGGAACCGGCAAGGAAGTGTTGGCCAGAGCTTGTCATGAACATAGTCACCGACGGGATAAACCTTTTATCGCCATTAACTGTGCTGCAATCCCAGATGAAGTCGCTGAATCAGAGTTATTTGGTTATGCACCCAATTCGGTAACTAAGCGTTTAGAAGGCAAACAAGGGCTAATTGAACAAGCTCAAGGCGGTACATTGTTCTTTGATGAAATAGCTGAAATGACGCCTTTGATGCAAATAAAGTTAGTGCGCCTAATAGAGTCAAACAAATTTAGACGTGTTGGCGGTAGTGAAGAGGTATCAGTTGATATTCGAATCATCTGCGCTTCTCAACAGGATTTAAGTCAGTTAATTCAAACTGGAAAATTCAGGGAAGATCTCTACTATCGAATTAATGTGCTATCTATTAGCTTGCTTCCTTTAATGAAACGCAAGCAAGACATCATTCCATTAGCTGAAACATTTTTAGCGTATTATGCATTGAAACTAAATAGTAACGCTCAGCGTCTCTCAATCGATGCTAAAAAGTATATTCAGGATTACAGCTGGCCCGGTAACATAAGGCAGTTGAAAAACGCTATTTATCGCGGTGTAAGCCAGTCTTTAGACTCAATGGAGGTGGACGTTGCACAACTTGAACTTCCTTCTTATAGTAAAGATTTTGGTTACTTTGACTGTGAATTTGAAGGCACCTTAGATCAAGCAACGAAGCAATTTGAAGCGAATCTTTTAAAACGTCTTTATCCTGCGTATCCAAGTACACGTTTATTAGCTAAAAAATTGGGAGTGTCTCATACTGCGATTGCTAACAAACTGCGTGATTATGGTATCAATAAAAACACACTTAACAATAAGGAAGCGTAATTTATGTTGATTCTTCACGGCTATTGGCGTTCAAGTGCCGCGTATCGTGTACGTATTGTTTTAAATCTTTTAGATCTCACTCATGAGCACCGTAGTGTGCATCTTGTTAAAAATGGCGGTGAGCAGCATAGTGATGACTATGACGCGTTAAATCCGAGTCATTTGGTGCCGACATTAGAAGATAAAACCAAGTATCATCCAGTGATCATTAGTCAATCAATGGCAATTATTGAATATTTAGATGAGGTTTTTGGCGACAGTTGCTTGATAGGGAGAACGGCGGTCGAACGAGCGCAAATTCGTGCTCTTGCGCAGGATATTTGTTGTGATATTCATCCGCTAAATAATTTGCGAGTCGTTCAGCATTTAGGTGATATTGCATCATTTGAAGCAGCAGAGAAAGCGCAATGGATGCGACATTGGATGACGATTGGTTTTGATGCATTAGAGCAAAAGCTGAGTCAAAGTGCCGGTACTTATTGTGTTGGTAATGAGCTGAGTTTAGTTGATGTGTGCCTTATCCCACAATTGTACAATGCACACCGATTTGGGGTTTCTTTGGCACAGTATCCAACCATTGCTGCAATCGAGAAACGTTGTCTTGCCTTACCTGCATTTGCCGATGCAGTGCCTGAAAAGCAGGCTGACGCATCTTAGCGCCATAAATTAACGCTGACGGCTTGCAATTGCTGACAATCGCAAGCCGTCATCTGATTGCGTTGTATGCGCTTTTATTTGCCAAATATTTTGCTCATCATAAACATCGATGAGTTGAGAGTGAGTTTGTCTATTTTTAATCACGACAGGTTGGTTCACTTGCAGTGCGTTAATGATATCGCGAGTTCCTTGTAGTTTACTGTCACTGAGCCAATTAATTGCACTTGATTCATCGATAAATAACGGTGTTTTAACTTGATAAAGTGCTGCTATCATCCACGGCAGAACCATGCTTAACGTCACTGAAACCGCAAATGCCACCAAACCGTAATGTATTGTGACCGATGCAATAAGACTTAATTTGATGGTTACTGCTAAGATAGCAATAACATACACATCTAACATTGACCATTTCCCAAGCTTAGCAATTTTATCAAGCCGTAAACGCTGAACTGGCGTAAGTAACTGTCCGGCATTGATACTATAGAGCAGCATTAACATTTTAATGACAGGCATTACTAAACTAAATAAAAACAGTAATACAAAAAGAATATACTCTCCCTGTGCTGCTAAATGAAATATGCCGTCGAGCAATGAGAAAGTATCGTCAAAGAAATAAAAATGAGTGAAGGTAAACATTGGTCGAGTCAACCCAACAACCAATAACACGGCAGTTATTAGCCACAACGAATTAAGAAACCATTGTTTTACTGTTGGCTGACTCATAGTAACTGACTACTTACAATGCTTATTGTAGTAGGCGTTGAGTGTTGACTTTGTGGTATTAGCAGTAGTTGAGGATTTAATTTTTTCGGCCATTTTCTGACAGTCATTGCTCAATGAGGGTGTGCTTTGTGTCGGTGATGATTGACTGGCACAAGCGCCCAATAATAAGACTGTGATAGCTACAACGATAGGTTTTGACATATTATAATTTTCTCATGGTTGTCAGTAAGAAAGGCTCTCCTAACAAGTATCCTTGCGCGTAGTTAATATTAAAGTCACGCAATTTATTTGCAATGTCATCATTCTCGACGTTTGTCGCGACAATATCAATAGCCAGTGCTTCACTTAAATGTAAGATAGATTGTAACGTCGCCCCGGCGATAGGATCATTGATTAACGACTTGATTAAATGGCCATCAATTTTTATATTGCTGATCGCCAATTCCCTTAAATGATTAAAGGATGATAAGCCTCGGCCAAAGTTATCAATGGAAAATTCGCAACCTGTGTGTGACAGCGCTTCTATAAAGCGTTTACTGGGAGCAAGATTACTTAATAAATGATATTCACTAAACTCAAACATCAATTGTTTAAAAAAATCTGGGTGAAGCGCTGACAGCTCAATCAAGTAGTAGGTGAATGATTCATCGGTGAGTGCATCGGCACTTAAGTTAATGGAAATCTTTTCGATGTTATCCATCATTTCACGATTATTCTGGCACCACACTAAGGTGTGTTCAATCACCCATTTATCTATGGACAGGCTTAAGTTATAACGAGCTGCAGCGGGTAAGAATATATCAGGATTAACTAAGTTTCCTTTACTATCTCTTAACCGTAATAATACTTCAAAGCGTTGTGAAACCGTCTGATTAATCGCAACAATTGGCTGAACGTAAAGTAAAAACTGTTGTTCATCTAACGCTATTTTTATTTGGTCTGCCCAAAACATGTCACCACTTAATGGCATTTTCTCGCCACTGTCTTGAAAAATAAGCACCATCTGTTGCGGCAGCGTTTTTACTTTATTACATGCCATATCGGCCTGACGGCAAACTTGGACAGTCGATTCACTGTGGCTCGTCACTTCACTAATACCAACGCTTAATGAAATATCAAATGACTGGTTAGCCCAATCAAATTTAAAGCCATCCATCCGAGCGGTAAGCTCTTTTGCAGTGCCCATCGCACTTGCACTATCACAATCTTCCATTAAGACGACAAATTGGTCACTGCCTAAGCGGGCTAGGGTGTCTCTACGGCGTAATTGTTGACTTAAGATTTGGCTCACTTGACGTAATAGTTCGTCACTGGCTTGATAACCGTATTGCTGATCTAAATAATTATATTGATCGATGTTTATGGCACAAAGACTATGAGTTCGAATGTCTTCTTGAGCCCGTGTAAATAAAAACTGTAAGCGATGTTCAAAGGCCTGACGATTATATAGGTTAGTTAGAGGATCGTGAGAGTTATGATAGTCAATTCTGTTAAGGCTTTGATTAATTTGTGTAATATCTTCTAAAACAAAGACTAGATGATTAATTTTTAGGTCTTCAGACAAAATAGGTGTCACACTTACCATTGCCCAGTAGTCGCCACGCTTTTTAGTTTGACCTTTGAGCTCGCCTTGCCATTTCTTGTTGACCGACAAATGCTGGTTAATATCGTTGATAACGTGACTAGGCGTAACATTGTGATCAAAGATTGGAATTAACGTACCGAGTTTTTCTACAGGTGCATAACCACTAACTTTGGTGTAATACGGATTAATGTATTCAATAATGCCAGCGTCATCGGTAATGATAACAGCGTTACTGCTATGTTGAACCGCAAGTGACATTTTCTGCAAACGATGACTATCACGATGTCGTTCAAGCGTAAGCGAACATAAGATGGCCGCTTCTTTGAGTACCATAATGTCAGCTGGTGCCGTTTGATTGACGTTGGCGCTGTAGATATCAAGGGTACCTAATACATTATTGCTGGTGTCGTGAATTGGTTGCGACCAACATGATCTAAATTTTGCTTGCCTAGCTAACGCTTTGTAATCGACCCAAAAAGGATGAACCTCTATGTCTTCAGCGATAGTTAATTTATCATGATATATGGCACTGCAGTTAGACATGACACGATCTTCAACTTTTAATCCGATAAGTGAATCGATATAGAAGGTTGGCAAGTCTTTGCTAATTACATCACTAATTTGCTGCGTCTTTGGATTAATTAGTGTGATTGCGGCTTGAACATCATCAAGGCTGCTTTGTATTTCATTGATAATATGTTCAAACACGCTCTTAAGCGGTTTGTCGTGTGCCAACATGTCTAATATTACATTGCGACTGGTATTGGGCGCTGGTGAATCATGAACAACATTTCGTCGTTGGCCAATACATAATGCGCCTACTTTATTATATAAAGCATCAAAAATAGGCTGACTGCGCAGCTCTAGCTGATAGGCCGGTTGCTCTGGCGGGGTAATCATGACTTGTTTGATAACGGTTTCGTTATTAAACAGCGCCCGATTTATAGGATGATCCGTTGGTGCAATAGGTGTTTTATTATCGGTTTCGAATAAATAATTTTCGGTAGGACGCTGCTGGCTATTTTCCAAAATGATATTTGAGGGAATATGATAATTTTCACTCGCATTACTACTATTTAAATACACCTTGCCATTGCGATCAGAGATATAAACTTCATCAGAAACACTGTCCAGCACTTGGTTTAAAATCAGCTGCTGGTATTCAAAACGCTCTAGTAACCGCTTCATACTGTTTCGTAAACGTGATGGCTCTGAAATGCCTAAAAAGCCAATGAGCGTGAATACCGATGCCAGCATGAAACTAAATATTAAATTAATAATAAATAGCGGATTATCTGTCGAGGAGTTAGCGCTTAGTTTTAAATACCACGCATTGTTGGGAACTCTAATTGCGGCAGAATAGTACTCTTGATGTAGTGGAGTGTCTGATTCCGCTAACACAGTTGATTTGTTGTAGGTACCTTGATGGATTACTTGATAACTGTATTGCGTAGCATCAAGCTGATTAAGCTGAATATCTTTAAATAAGGTCGACAGATTAATATGAAAAGTAATGTAACCCCAATGTGCTTGCTCTAATGAGACCGGTACATGGCTTTTTACAATATAGTCTCCATTGATAATTTGCGGCGGCGAGAAAAAATCGATAAACGAATCGGTATTTGGCTGCTGATTAATTGGAGCAACAATAACCTTACCCAAATATTGGTGCTGATATCGTTCTGGAAACACCAACGATGTTACGTTATCAGGTGACAAGCGCACTTGATCGACGGCAGGGTAATTATTGACTATTGCATTAGCGAGCGAAGAGATTGCTAGTGGATCGTCTGGGTTGTTTTTTAGCTCTGCTTCGATGATCTTTGCAGAATTTATTGCGCCATTAAGTAAGTTTTCAACTTGGACTGCATTGGCTATTGCTAACTCTTGGGTGAGGGAGCTTTTCTGACGGTTGAGAATTTTTTGAGAAATATCAGACCAAAAGTTTATGGCAAAAAACAACACCAAAAAACAAACGATTGCGCCGACAATTTTAACTTTCGTTAAATTTTTGCTCATATATCCATATATCTTTAGGTTGACCGACAATCTTTAGTCGCAATTCCACTGTAAGACTGAAGGGACGATGAAAGAGTAAATATAACGTCTAAATTCACCTGACTTATACGTCATATTTTATTGTGCAGACAATATGTTACATAACGCCAATTTAATCAATCTTTTTTATGAGGTACAACCGTTTACAAGGGAGATAGTGTAAGTTGTGAAGAAGGGTGATGATTAAAGCGGCGCAATAGAACTATTGCGCCGCAAAGCTAACTTAAAATGACAAGAACAAGCCAGCGATAGTTGCACTCATTAAGTTTGACAAACTGCCTGCTGCTACTGCTTTTAAACCTAATTTTGCAATCTCTGTGCGTCGAGATGGCGCCATAGCACCTATGCCACCTAGTAGAATGGCGATAGAAGATAAGTTAGCGAAACCACATAATGCAAAGGTGACTATTGCTTGAGTATGGGGAGATAAGGTGTCTTTAATATTGACAAAATCAATATAGGCAACAAACTCATTAACAACCAACTTTTGTCCAATAAAACTGCCTGCTTGCACAGCTTCATGCCAAGGCACACCAATTAAGAAAGCAAGTGGAGAAAAGATATAACCTAAAATGAGTTGAATAGTGATGCCGTCATAGCCAGCTAGTGAGGCGATATAACCAACTAAACCATTCATTACCGCAATTAATCCAATGAATGCTAGTAACATGGCACCAACATTTAGCGCCAGTTGCATGCCTGAGCTTGCGCCACTGGCGGCAGCTTCAATAACGTTTGCCGGTTTTTCGTTGTCTTCATCATCTTCGTCTGATGCATTTGTTGGCGTTTGTGTCTCTGGCACCATTAATTTTGCCATTAATAGGCCACCTGGCGCCGCCATGAATGATGCGGCTACTAAGTATTTTAGTTCAATACCTAAACTAGCGTATCCAGCTAATACTGAGCCTGCGACTGATGCTAGTCCACCAACCATTACGGCGAATAATTCTGAACGCGTCATTCCTTTGATATAAGGGCGAACAACTAACGGCGCCTCTGTTTGACCAACAAATACATTGGCTGTTGCAGATAACGACTCTGTTCGGCTAGTGCCCATCGCTTTTTGCAATAATCCACCTAAGACGGTAATGACTTTTTGCATGACCCCTAGATAATAAAGCACAGCAATAAACGAAGAGAAGAATATAATAATAGGAAGTACACGCAGCGCGAACACGAATCCGCCATCGCCGAAGACTTCAAACATCTTCGGTCCGACTAGGCCACCAAATAAGAAATTTAGTCCTTCTTGAGCGCTATCAATAATAGATTGAACAGCACCAGAAATCCCTTCTAGAACACTTTGACCTGCCGGTACGTAAAGAACAAATGCGCCCAATCCTGCTTGAAGTAAAAAGGCGACAACAACAGTTCGAATGTTAATTGCTTTACGGTTTTCCGACATTAAAATGGCAATAGTGATTAAGGTAATAATACCGACTATGCCCATAAGTACATTCATTTAAAATTTCCTATGCTTTTAATTATTATTAATTTTACGCGTGATAATGCATGTAAGTTATTGTCTTGACAACTAAAAAATATTATTTTAGGTCAACACACACAAAAAGTGTGTTTAAATATCAATGTTGGCTATAGTAGCCTCTTATGTCGTGCAAATGTGACAAACTCAGGATTAAATAATGAATCCTTGAATAGCATCACAGATTATTCACGAGACGTTTATGCTTTTGTATAAGGATTTTTATGTCTTCACAAACGATCGATTGGCAGGTATTACCTTTCGACAAATTAACGACGGTGCAATTGTATCAGTTATTACAATTGCGAGTCGCAGTTTTTGTGGTAGAGCAGACTTGCTACTATCAAGAGATTGATGGCAAAGATTTAGCGCCCCAAACTCACCATGTCTTAGGTTATAAAGACGATGAGCTGGTTGCGTATACCCGGATACTAGCGCCAGGAGTAAGCTACCAAGAGTTTGCCAGTATAGGTCGAGTTATCGTTGATAAGTCGTGCCGTGGCACTAGCGTAGGCTATGATCTTATGTCGCGATCTGTTGAGCTTGCCCAATCAATGTGGCCTAGCTCAGCGATAAAAATTTCAGCGCAAGAACCTCTGGAGAAGTTTTACAATCAGTTTGGTTTTGAGAAAGCCTCTGCAATGTATCTCGAGGACGATATTCCTCATATTGCGATGATTGCTCCCGCTACATAACTTGCTGTTCGCCACTGTTCGTCGTTTGTTCGGACAGTGTTTTTCGCCCCTCAAGTAACGTTAACTCACTGTATAATAACAATTAAAAATATTGGCACGTTTTGTGTTTACCTTAGCATAAATTAACTTTTACATTGTTCAATGTTATCGCTGTTGTCGATAAATTGAACTGGTATTTTAAAGGAAATATTATGCGTGACACATCAGGGCAAGATGTCGTTCTAAAACCTAAAAACAAACACAAGAAGCGACTAATCTACATCGGCGCAGCGGCGTTATTAAGCATTGCTGTTGTTGGCTTTGCTGCCCCACAATTTAATGAACTGTTTAGCAGTGATATGTCTATTTCGTCAGAGCAGTTACGCTACGGTGTTGTAACTCGAGGCGATTTACAACGTGATATAGCTGTGCAAGGACAAGTCGTTGCTGCAAATAGCCCTACGCTTTACTCGCCATCTTCTGGCAATGTCAGTTTGCATGTAAAAGCAGGTGACAGAGTGAGTGAAGGGCAGCTGTTATTGCAAATAGATAGTCCGATTTTAACCAATCGACTCGATCAAGAAAAAGCGAGTTTAGAGGAGCTAAAATTGGCGGTTGAGCGTCAACAAATCCAAAACAAAACCACCTTACTTAATAACCAGCAGTCTATTGAATTGGCTGCCGTTAATCTTGAGCTTCAATCGAAGAATATGTCTCGTGCTAAGCAAAGCATGAAACATCAAGTGATAAGCCGCGAAGAGTTTGAACAAAACCAAGCTGAGTTGAAGAAAACACAATTGGCTTATACCCATGCCAAGCAAGGATTTATTCTTGAGAAAGAGTCACTAGCCTTTGAATTAAAGACGAAACAATTGCAACTGGATAGGCAACAGTTTGTGGTTGATGACTTACAGCGTCAAATTAATGAGCTGACCTTACGCGCTCCCCTAGATGGCATTATTGGACTCGTGAACATTCGCGAAAAAGACCTAGTGGCTATTAACGCACCGCTCATAACAGTGGTTGATTTGTCTGACTTTGAAGTGGAAGTCAATATTCCAGAAAATTATGCTGACGATCTCGGCGTTGGACTTTCCACAGAAATCTCATTAAACAATCAAGTGTATGCAGGGGAGTTAACAGCAATTTCGCCAGAAGTTAATAACGGGCAAGTGGTTGGGCGCATGCGATTCGTTGATGGCTCTCCGTCTGGTTTACGTCAAAACCAACGCATCAATGCGCGTGTTCTTATTGAAACACGCAGTAATGTTTTAAAAATACGCCGTGGGCAATTTGTTGAAACGGGTGGTGGACGTATCGCCTATTTGGTGACAGCAAATAATGCCGTTAAAACCGACATTGTTGTTGGCGCAAGAAGTTTAAGTGAAGTTGAGATTGTCTCAGGGTTACAAGAGGGTGACCGTGTGGTGATTTCAAGTACCGATATGTTTAGCGGTAATAACACCGTATTTATCTCAAATTAGGAAGAATCCCATGTTAAAAATGCAAAATATTAGCAAAATATTTAGAACAGAACTGATTGAAACTCATGCCTTACGCGATGTAAATCTGCATATTAAAAAGGGAGAGTTTGTGTCTATCACAGGTCCATCGGGTTCAGGTAAGACAACGTTTTTAAACTTAGCTGGATTATTAGAGACGTTTGAAGAAGGTGATTACTTTCTTGATGGTGTGAATGTCAAAGGGATGAATGACAATCAAATCTCTGCGTTAAGAAATGAAAAAATTGGGTTTGTTTTTCAAAGTTTTAATTTAATCCCAGATCTTCCATTATTTGATAACGTTGATGTGCCATTGCGTTATCGCGGCCTTAACCGAAAAGAACGAAAAGAGCGGATTGAACACGCGTTGGAAACCGTCGGTTTATCAGCTCGAATGCAGCATTTACCAACACAGTTATCAGGCGGGCAACAGCAGCGTGTTGCTATTGCACGTGCAATAGCTGGCGAACCTGCATTTTTATTAGCCGATGAACCAACCGGTAATCTAGATTCAATGATGGCTCATTCAGTGATGGAATTATTAGAAGACATCAACAAGCAAGGCACGACCATTATCATGGTGACCCATGACGACCAACTTGCAAAGCGCGCCGGAAGAAATATTCAGATTTTTGATGGCCAAGTCAGCGATATCAATCTTGATTCGTCAGATGTTCTCGTTAAACGCGCTTAGGAGCTTTTTATGTTTGCTTATAATTTCCAATTGGCGATGCGCAGTATCAGGCAACGCAAATACTTAACCGTTTTGATGGTGATGGCGATAGGTATCGGCATTGGGTTGTTGATCACGGTTCAGACGATGGCCTATCACAATCAAAAAATGCCATTAGCGCATAAAGCCAATGACATTTACTTTATTCAGGCCGATAACCGTGAATTAGGTGCGGAGCCTATCGTTCAGCAACCATATATGATTTATCTGACACATCGTGACGCGAAAAACTTGATGCAAGGAGAATCGCCTGCGACGGCTCACACAACAGTGTGGAAGAGTGACATTATCTTAAATTCGTTGTCGCAAGAAATCAGACCGTTTCGTTCTGCAACCACGGTAACAAACAGTTCATTCTTCTCGATGTTTGATGTGCCATTTCTTTACGGTGCGCCGTGGGGTGCACAAAGTGATATCAATGCCGCCCCGGTTATTGTTTTAACCAAAGAAAGTAATGAATTACTGTTTGGTGGAGAAAACAGCGTTGGCAAACAACTTCGCATTAATGAACATGCTGTGACGGTTGTTGGCGTGATAGATACATGGGATATCAAACGTCGATTTTACGATGAGAGTTATTCCACATCGAGACATGACACGGCATTCATTTCGGATTCGTTCGCTATTAAAAATAATATTATGCGTAACGAACGTTTAGGTTGCTTACCCGAAAATCGTGATAAACGTGGCTACTGGCGCACCAACGATATTCAGGGACTGATTAATTCTGAATGTAACTTTGTTCGATTATGGGCTCAAATTGATGATGAATCCAATGCGAAGGAATACGAAACTTATCTCGTCAATTACGTTAACTCACAGAAAGAATTAGGCCGTTTTCCACGTGAAATGAATAATTTTGTGACGTCGTTACACACGATGGTGACCTTAGCCAACGAGCTTCGCAGCGGTAACGATCCATTGAGTTTTATTGCGCCACTGTTCTTTATTGTTTGCTTGTTAAATGCCATTGGTATTTTACTCGCCAAATTTATGCGAAAGACTGGTGAAGTTAGCTTGAGAAGAGCGTTGGGAGCCAATAAAGCAATGTTAATGAATCAATATTTATTGGAAATTATTGTTATTGGTGTCATGGGGGGAATAGTCGGTTGTGTGCTCGCTTATTTAGGATTGCAGGGCATGATGAGAGTCATGGTGTATCAATCGGACTACTCTGTATCCATTGAAAATTTACGGCATGCATTTTCATTAGACTTTTGGATGATTTCTAAAGCCGTGGTTATTTCAGTCATTAGTACCGTCATTGTTGGGCTTTATCCAATCTGGCGAATTGTAAATATTGCGCCTGCCAGCCAATTAAAATCACAATAAGGGAGATAATAAAATGGAAATTAGACCTATTTTATTAAGCATGAAACACAACAAGTTTCTTTCGATGGTGATTTCACTGCAAGTGATGTTAACGGTGACTGTATTGGCTTTGGCTGTATCAATTACCAATCAAACATTATCTCAGTGGAATATGCCTTCTGGTTTAGATCACGATAATATTGTATCGGTGCGCACTCAGTTTTTTGATCCGACTGTTAACTTAGAACAAGCCATTATTAATGATGTTAACCGCATTAAAAAAATTCCAGGCGTTTTATCGGTCACACCCAACAAAGAAATTCCATTTGATGCTGGGCGTCCATCTCGAGTGTATTTAGACAGTGGTGAAGAAGCCGAAGGTCATAACACTAACTTTTTTGACATGGATGAGAACGGGCCTACCGTATTAGGACTTAAGCTGATAGCTGGACGTTTTTATCAAGCCAATGAGGTGATACGTGGACAAGCTAGTGACGTCAACTCACCGTCGGTTGTCATGATAAGTGAAGATATGGCCAACGAATTATTTGGCCAAGAAAGTGCGTTAGGAAAAACACTGTATCTCAGTAAGGGGAATAACCCTGCTCAAATCATTGGCGTTTATTCAAATTTTATGAATGGTGAGCGATTAAATGGGCGTGGTAAATCATATCACAGTGTTTTACGACCAACGGTTAACTGGGCGCATAACGCCAACCCGAATTACTTAATAAGTGTTGAAAAAGGAGCAGGACCGCGCCTGTTTGATCCTATTCAAGAAGCGCTATACCAAATTCCTGGTCGTTATATTTATGGCATTGAACGTTTAACACGCACGCAAAAACGCATGTATGATGGCCGCGGCAGTCAAGGCGCCATTTTATTAGTCGTTAGTATTGTGTTGGTGTTAATCGCTAGCTTCGGTATTGCCGGATTAGTATCATTTCTCATCACTCAACGCCGTCAACAAATTGGTATTCGTCGCGCCTTAGGCGGCACTAAATGGTCGGTTGTTCGATATTTTATTGTAGAAAATTCTATTCTGACACTTGCAGGATTAGCTGGTGGATTAGGCTTAACAATGACATTTGCTTACATTATGGCACAGAATATTGGTGAGTCATTTTTACAGTTTGATGTCTTACTTGGCTGTTTAGCGTTTGTGTGGATTATTAATATTTGTGCCGTTTGGTTGCCAGCACGCCGTGCGGCTCAGATATCACCAGCCATTGTAACGCGCGGCGCATAACCGTAATATATCAATGACCTAGATAACATTGACTGAGTGGTCAATGTTTTCTAGGTTTTTAGATAGACATTAGCAACTGCTAATGCGAAAGGAGAAGTAGTTGAACAGTAAATCAATTTTGGTTATCGACGATAACCCAGACATTGGCACAGCATTAAATGTGTTATGTATGTTAGCCAATATCAAGTGTACCTCTGTGTTAACTCCCGCCGAAGGACTCGCCAAACTTTCTCAACAATCCTTTGATCTTGTTATACAGGATATGAATTTCACCAATGATATGACCTCTGGTGATGAAGGTATTGCGTTATTCCATCAGATCCGAGAAATTGCCAGTGATATGCCAATTATCGTTATTACGGCGTGGACTCACCTAGAAACTGCTGTCGATTTGGTGCGTTGTGGCTTTGCTGATTATTTAGCGAAACCATGGGATGACGACAAAATGCTTAATGCGATTAATAACTTGCTGGAGCTCGGCGAATTAACCTATGCTCATCGCAATATTGCCACCAAACGCCAACAGAGAATTAACGTGCTAAATGCCAAATTTGATCTTTGTGATTTACAGTTTCAAAGTGATGAAATGTTGTCGTTGTTAGAGTTAACTACCAAGGTGGCTCACGCCGATGTTCCAGTGTTAATAACGGGGCCTAATGGTGCTGGCAAGGAGAAAATAGCACAGATAATTCAACGAAACTCATCGGTATCACAGGGGCCTTTTGTCAAAGTTAATGTTGGCGCTTTACCTAAAGATTTGATGGAAGCTGAATTATTCGGTGCTGAGGCTGGCGCGTTTACGGGCGCGACTAAAACGAGAATAGGGCGGTTTGAGCGAGCGAATAACGGCACATTATTTCTTGATGAAATTGGCAATTTATCGTTAGATGGGCAAGCAAAATTATTACGCGTTCTTGAGACGGGTGAATTAGAACGCATTGGTGGAAGTGAAACAATCACTGTTAATGTTCGCGTAGTGAGCGCAACTAATGCCGATCTGGCGCAAGCCATAATTGACGGTGAATTTAGAGAAGATTTATTTTATCGTTTAAACGTTATCGAATTAAATCTCATGGCGCTCAATCAACGTCAAGATGATATTATTCCACTGGCAAATTTCTTTTTACAAGCTCCCTACAAGCTAACAGTGGCCGCGGCCGATAAACTAAATCAATATCACTGGCCAGGAAATGTTCGCGAATTGCAAAATATCATCAAACGAGCAATGCTAATTTGTAATGAAACGGTGATAGATGCGTCAGATATTGATGTGAAGGTAGTCGAAAAAATGAACGGTAAAGATTTTGCCGAGCCCGATCTTGAGATGATTAATGCGGCACTGGCAACCCATAACGGTGTGGTTTCTGCTGCCGCCAAACAATTAGGCTTGAGTCGTTCAGCGCTTTATAGGCGCATGAAAAAGTTTGAGATAGAGAGCCAAAATTAATGAACACCCCCCGCAGTTTATTTTCTCGTTTACTTGGTTATATGGCGTTAATCATTTGTAGCTATGGTTTGTTAATCTATTGGCTAATGAGTTACAACGCGACAAGTTTTTTTATCATTGTTATCACGCTGGTAGCCATTGGCACAACAGCCGTGTTAATTAAACATAGCTTGGCACCATTACGAGAAATGATAGATGCGATGGATGTGGGGGTTCGCAGTTTTAAAAACAATGATTTCAGTATTACCATCCACAATAAGCAATACGATGAATTAGGCAAATTGCTTGATACCTTTAACGAGTTATCTCAAGTGCTGCGTGAACAGCGGTTAACACTATTTCAACGAGAACAGCTACTTAATCGAGTTATTCAAGAAACCCCGGTAGCCATTATGCTAACCAATGACAATGATCGTATTATGCTTAGTAATACTGCCGCTAAACATTTACTCGGTTACCATCAACGCTTAGATGGCGAGTTGTTACCTGAACTTATCGACGGCATGCCAACAGCGCTGCAACAGGCAACACGAGATAAACGCAGTGGCTTATTCAGTGAAATGTCAGCCAACGAGAAAATTAGCTACAGTTTAACCTGTCATCACTTAACTCTTAACAATAAATCCCATCAGCTATTTCTATATAAAAATTTAACCAAGGATATCTCCCGTAAAGAAAGTGATATCTGGAAGAAAGCCATTCGTTTAATCAGTCATGAACTCAATAATTCGCTAGCGCCATTAAAGTCACTAACAAGTTCTGCCAAGAAGATTATTGACGCGCCAGCGCATTTATCTATGCTACCTAGTGTGCTAGATACCATTGGTGAACGCATTGAAAGTTTACATGTATTCTTAACGCAATATGCGACCTATGCAAGACTGCCAGCACCGAAGATGCAATCAATTAATTTGAATGAACTGGTAGCGAGCGTTGCAGGACTCATGAATGTAAAAGGGAAGGTAAGTTCTGAGCCTATTATAATTAACGGCGACAAAGCGCAATTGGAGCAAGCGCTGCTAAATTTAATCAAAAATGCGACTGAATCTGGTTCTGAGTTTGAAAGGATTGAGGTTAATTTAAGCCAACAGCAAGAGCAAACTCTGCTACTGGTAACCGATGGTGGGCAAGGGATGTCAGAGCAACAATTGCAACAAGCGTTGCTACCTTTTTATACAACAAAGCACCAAGGAAGTGGTTTAGGGTTGGCATTGTGCAACGACATTGTGATTGCACACGCTGGAAAATTAACCATAAGTAACTTGGTAAGAGAAGAGAAAATTAGTGGATTGCAAGTGGCGATAACGTTGCCATTAAGTAAGTTAAATAGCGCTAATTAAGATGGGGTAAGTTCTAGGGTCTGTTGAACTTTCGAGGATGAATTTTGTGCAATTGACAAGACTTTTTCG
>MPDF01000059.1 GCA_001874365.1 Gammaproteobacteria bacterium MedPE
ACAAAAGCAAAACATTGTTACCAGCGTTAAGAATGCCGGATGGCCAGCAATTGTTTCAGGCGGCTTAATGTTGATTAGTGCTAGTGCCATGATCATGAGTATTAAGCACACTACTGTCGCAAATGTGTTTGTGATCCTCAGCGCCACGCCATTATTTGCGGCCATTACTAGCTGGCTATTGATGGGAGAAGTAACACGCCGCAGTACGTGGTTTGCCATGATATCTGTAGGCATTGGTATAAGTATCGTCGTCTCTGGTTCATTTGAGGCAGGACATTGGTTAGGAGATGGTTTAGCACTGCTATCAGCGGCGTTCATCGGAATTAACCAAGCTTATTTACGCAAGCACCAGCAAGTTAGCCGTTTGGCCAGTGTAGGCCTAGGTAGCGGCTTTATGGCGATAGTATTCTTTTTCATTGTAACGCCGTCTGAATATTCAATAACAACATGGCTAGTGATGGCGATGATGGGTTTATTTACGGCGCCCTTTGGCCGTGTGTTGTCTCACGTAGCGACCCGATACATTACGGCCCCAGAGGTCGGTATTCTATTATTAATCGAAGCCATTTTAGCACCGCTATTTGCTTGGTTTGCTTTTGCCGAACTTCCCCCGTTGAACACCTTAATTGGTGGGCTAATCATATTAATCACTATCTATATTTATGTTTTAAATTCAAATAAATAACCTTGGAGACTCATTATGTCTAACTCACTTAATACCTTTATTAAACAACTTAACGAACACTGGGGAGAATTAAGCTCTGATCTTACTTTAACGAGTAAACAGCTGCTGGAGCAGTTGTGCAAAGACTGCATTAACGATGACTGGATTAAACAATTATTAATTGATAAACCTGCTGCTAAGACGATATATAAAGATCCTAAGCACGGTTTCATTCTCAATGCTCATGTCGAGCACACTGGTGAGCAAAGTCCACCGCATGATCACGGCGACGGCTGGGTATTGTATGCCATGGTAACTGGTGATGTTGCGATAGGCATTTATCATAAAACAGTCACCCAAGAAGGCGACACTAGGCTAGTACAAAAAGACTTATATCATCTTACTGCTGGTCAATGCAGCGTATACCTACCCGGCGATATTCACGACACAACAACCATGGAAAACAACTCGATTATGTTGCGTTTAACCAGCTGTGATTTCCACAAAGAAGTCGCCGAAGGAAGACTAACGCGTTATACAGATAACATTACTAAATGGAATTAATAGACAATGTTAGTGTTCAATCGCAAGCTTAGTAAGGATATGCTCCAGACAGACTTGTGGTTGAATATGCCAGAGTCCATAACTGATAGGTAGCATTTCAATGCCTGCACGTTGCAATATTTTGTAGGTATTTAATTCGAAGAAATCAGCCCAAGGTCCGGGATAGCCAATAAGGTCAAGCGCGAGGTATTTACCGTTTAAACGACACAGAACATCTACCTCAACACCCGCTACGTGATAGCCAGACCAGCATTCCACATCACGGGATTTTAGCGCGTTAATGAGTTGCTGCTGAAATAAATCAATGGTTGCACTCTGACCATGATTCACTTCGAACTGACCAGCAGACATTAAATAACGGCGCAATAAGTTAGTAGGCGGCAAAATGTTTTCGTCAATTGATACAAACAGCTGCTGTCGTTGTCGCGCACGCGTAATACAGACATTAAATACGTCTGCTTTATTAAGATAGGCAGCGGCACGGGTGGCGTTGTTATCGACACTAAATGAGATCAACATAAGGTCACGCTCTTCCCCTTGAAAACCAAATGGCGTAGCAACGCGAATATTGTGCTTTTTCACTTGTTCATCATCAAAGTTGGCCTCAATAGCTTTTGCAATATGATCTGCTTGATGCCTGAACGGAGAAACAATACCAATGCTGTGACTAATATCCGTTTGCGCATCATGACTTATTTGTAATTGAATAGCCTCGATAACAGCATTCGTTTCAGCTTGATTTATACCTTTGCTATCACGCTCGCCATTCACTCGGATCACATCTAAATACCCGCTACGCGTACACGGGCGATGTTGCATGATTTTAAGCTTGTTTTGATAAAATTGCTGATTACTAAAATCGATTAACTCTGGCTTACTGCGAAAGTGCTCATCGAGCATGGCGACTTGTTGTTGGCAGTTCAGCGCTTGGAGTGATAAGTCTAAAATGGAATTATCACGATAGCTGACAACGCCGCTTTGAAAATCAGCTAATTGATGTTTGCTGAGTAATTGTCGTTCTTTGTTTTTAGCTAAAAATGAATAATGGCGCAGCTGCTTGGTATCTCCCACAACAAGCGCTCGTTTTGCTCGATATAATGCCGGTAAGCAGCTACTAATATTGCATTGCGTTGCCTCATCAATAATCACCACATCAAACATTTCTTTGTGCAGCGGTAAAATGCGATAAAGAGAGTTTAAACTCATTAACCATACCGGAAATGCTTGGAATAGGGCTTCAAATTCAATGCCGTCAAACATTTCGGCTTGGCGTTTCGATGTGCGACTACGAATGGCTTGATTAAAGGCTTGCAGTGATTTTCGATTATTCTTAAGTAAAGACGATAAATTAGCATGCTTAACGGCGCTGAGATAATCAGCGGATGCTTGCTCACGCTGCTCGCTTAGCCCATTAATGTGTTCAAGTGCCTGCCACTGTGTCGATAGGCCGCCAATTTTTCCTCGCATCATCATTAGATACAGTTTATAAAACCACTGACTTTTCCGGTCGATTAGCTGATGCAAGCGTTGACCACGCCTAATCGCTTTTTTACAAAACTTAGTAAAATCACGCTCCAAGGCAACTAATGTTTTATTTAGCTGAATGAGCTCTTTTTCACAAGCCTCAGGACTAGGCTGATTTTCATCTGTCAGATAGCCCGCTAGTAGATCGGCAATATAGCTTTTAAGTTGCTTTAAAAATTCTTTTTTCCCCGCTCGAACAGACACATCACCAAGATTAAAGTTTTGTTCAAGTTTGTCGCCAATGACATCAAGCGCCGCATCGTTATTTGCAACAATTAATACTGATTCACCGCGCGCCATATGCTCCGCAGCAACAGCTGCTATCGTATAACTTTTGCCGGTTCCCGGTGGGCCTGAAATACAGCCAAGTTGAGCGTTTGCTGCTATTGAAATGACTTTTTGCTGAGGCGTAGATAGCAAGCCGGGGAGATAATCAAATTTGAGCTTTTTATTCTCTTTAAGCTGCTGCTTATTATCAGAAAACAGTTCTTTGAGCGGTGCTGATAAATTATCTAATTCAGCCATTGTTTCAAGTTCGTGTAACACGCCGCGGCTACTCGTCGCTCGCTCTACAAAGGCCAACATTGAAACAGGTAATACAGACAACGTTTTACGGCGCAGCGCTTTTTTTAAGTCCTCTTGCGATTTAAGCTCGGGAAAGTGCAATAACTCAATTGCATCAAGCGATAGTGGGCTTTGTTTTAATAAAGAAGTCCAAAGCGAAGGCGCATAAAGATTAGGTTCATTGGCAAGCATTGAAGAAAAATCAACGTCAGGTAGCAACAACTCTAACAACGGCTCATTAACATCAGGTCGTTGATTTTCTGTGAAAAAATAAAAATCATCACCGTCGCTTTCAATAACAGCTTCGGTGAATAACAATGGGGCGGCTATTTGTTTTCGCTCACCTCTTAACTCTACTGTTCCCACCACAAAAAAGCTGGCATAGAGTAATGTGCGTTCGCGTTGGTAGGTCTCAATTCGCGCCTGCATTTTACTAGCAAACTCATTTGGCAGTGGTAAGCGAGGTAAAAAGCCACTGCCAAGTTCATCGCGTCCAGATAAATACCAAACATCGTCCGATTTTAGCTTTTGCAACATCCACAAGTTTAAATCGGCACTGTCTTCTTGATAACAGTCCTTGTAATACGACAACACATTCGAGTAATTCACTAAATAGAGCCCATTTTTAACATGCTAATTTATTGGTCGTTAATCAGTCTAATCTTGATCTAATGACGATTTTATCGTTGCCGTACTCTAGCATAATGTACTTAATTACGGCCTCAAATTTTAGCCGTAATTTCTACTAAATATTACAATAAAACCCTAATTATGGTTATTAACGACGTGCGTGATATAGTGCTTAGTAACCTCAAACAATAATAATTAAGCCAATGAATTTATTTAAATATTTAGTAATCGCTAGCTGTGTCTTATGCACGGCATTTGCTGTTGCAACACCCACTCAACACTATCAAGCGTTTCTCACAAAAATGGAAAGCGTTAAGCAGTGGGACAAGACACAACATGACTTGTTTTCACAAAAGAGTTGGCAGTATTGGATGAGTGTTAAAAGTGAAGTCAACGATGCGCCAAGCAAGTACGCTTCAATGATTAATCACTACCATCAACTTCAAGCCAAGCATCCACGTCCTTACAATATTGATGTTACTCGCTTTCAATCGAGCATTGAGCAGTTTGAGCGTTTTGATAATCGTAATAGCCCTATCAAAGAGGCCACCTTGTTTGTTGGTAGTTCGAGTATTGTCTATTGGAAAACAGCGCAGTTTTTCCCCAATTATGCCGTTATTAATCGTGGGTTTGGCGGGGCGAGTATTGGTGAAATAGAGCATTTCTACGATGACGTTATCAAACGTCACAATCCTAAAAATGTCGTGCTTTATAGCGATATAGACATTGAAAACGGCGTTGAACCCGCTATTGCTGTGGCAAATCATATCCGTTTAATCATGCGTATTGAGCAGGACTTTCCAAACGCTAACATTTTGATTTTAGATATGAAACCAACCTTGGTCGATTTCATTCTCGGTAAAAACGTTCGCGCTAATAAGGTTAAAGCAAACACGCTACTGAAAAAATTTGCTAATGCGCGCTCACAGCGCCATTACATCGATGTAACAGCGACAATGATGACTAAAGCGGGTAAGTTGAACGACACGCTATTTTTAGATGACGGCATGCATTTAAATGACAAAGGTTATCAAGCTTGGCAGCCTTTAATTGACAATATTCTCAAAGAAGTTGGTGCGTCCGTTCACTAAAATATAGCGCCCTTTAACACTCATTAAAGGGCGCTTTGCGACACTATTGATTGCTGTAAATAAATCTAAATATCTCTGGATAAAGTTTTTCGTGGACAGTTTGTCTGCTAACGCCTTCTCGATCTTCACATAAAGAAATTCCCATTGCTTTGTGGGTATGTGAACATTTATCTAAATACACAAAATGTCCCTCTCCATTATTCAACGCAATCAGCTTAGCGTGAGGTACCAATGCTGCATAACGTTTAGCATGCTGCGTAAAAGGTAAGAAATCATTTTTCTGCGAACCTATTACTAATAATGGTAAGTCAATATTTTTAAGACTTGTGGCAGTCAGTAAATGACCGCCCGCAGGGTCGAGTGTAATGAGTCGTTTTATTCGCGCATCCTTAAACGAGTGATTATCACTTTTAGATTTTAATTCAACATCTTGTATATCTTTTGTGTATGAACAACTACGATCTTCGTTTGATGTTTCCAATTTGCAATAGTCTAACGCCATCTTCTTGTCTGCTTGTGCTCCCGCTAGCAGGAGTGCCGCCATGCCACCAGATGAATGTCCAACGGCAGTGACATTATTCCAATTAACCTGAATATTAAACAATGGCTTACTGCTACTGTGTAATTGATTAGAAGATAGCTGATTCAATACAGACGTAACATCGTTAGGCCGTAAATCAATATTCAAAACAGATGAAGGATTCATCGTATTGACACCATAACTCCAAGATTCACCGAAATGGTCTATGCCAACGACGACTAAACCTTGTGATGCCATCGCATATCCGACCCAATTATGAGATTTAACCGATCCCATTGCACCGTGCATCAGTAATACCGCCTGACTTTTTTGAACACGAGAGGCTAAACAAATTTGTGAATTTGAACAATCGCGATCTAGACCTTCTGGATACCAGATTCGCAATTTAATAGGACGATTATTATGTGTGTTTTTTGTCTCAAGCTCCGACACTTGAACACTAAATTGCACTCCTTTGGCATAAGTCATGTCGCTCAGCAAAGTAAGCATTGAGATAACAAGAAAAATATATTTCATAGCAGATTTCCGTTGATTTAAGTGCTATCAACTATGAACCTTTCGAACCGCAAGCTATAGTGCCAAAAGTCAGCAGATTAATACCATTTAAAAATGACTTTTGGCACTATCATCAAACATAATCTTGTCTTATATTGGCGCAATGAAATCAAATTTTAAATTAATATTAAGTAGTCTCGTAGCATGGTGCATAGCCATGTATGTTGATGTATTTGAAGTGAATAATGGGGATTTATACCTGTTATCAGGGTATGTGCTCAATCTTATTATTTGGATATTTGCATTAACCCGTATCATCGCTGACAAACAACATAAGCGCTTGTTTCTTCTCCTTGGCATTCTCGTCGCCATTATTTTAGTCGTTTTACCGGCAACAGTTTTAGCCCCTGTATTACTCATTTTTTGGATGTCTTATTTAGCAGAGTCAGTCACTGAAAAAAGGCTATGGCTTAGTTATTTACTCATAAATTTCATCGTCATGGTATTGGTTGTTATGCTAGGTGCCGATACTCAAGCCATAATCACCACACTTTCTTTCGTCGCCTTTCAATTATTTGCAATTTCATCAACATTGCAGGCTAAAGAATTAAGCCAACAGCGAGACACGATATCAAAGAAGAATCTTGAATTAATTACGACGCAAAGCTTATTACTGCAAACGTCAAAAATTGAAGAACGCCAAAGGATTCTACAAAATTTACACGATGGGATCGGACATCAACTGACTGCAATGTCTCTACACAACGAACATGCACTGCAATGTATTAAGTTAGGAAAAACCGTTGAGATTGACGCTTACCTTGAACAAGAAAAAAGTGCGATTAAAGATACATTACTCACCCTGCGTCAAATCGTTAAACAATCACGAAACACAGCCTGTTTAGATTTAGAAGTGGCTATAACGGCAATCGCCAGCAAACTACCTAATTTAGCAATAAATTATACGAGTCAAATTGTCATTGAACGCTCTGCACTCATTGAAGATCTAATTTACAGCTTTCAAGAAGGCATCAGTAACGCAATAAGACATGGTCAGGCAAATGTCATCGATATAACGATAGAAAAAAAGGATGCCACCGCTTCTATTCTCTTAATTGATAATGGCATGCTTGATAAGCAGAAAAATAGTACAAACAGCACCTTTGGTAGCGGATTAATTGGCATGAAAGAGCGCTTGTCTCACTACAACGCTCAGATCAATTTATCGAAGAACCAAAATAACGGCTATACACTGACGATAGAGATCCCTCTTACGCAGTGTGTAACAGACAACCTCGACGTTAATTATTAGGAACACACATGATAAATATAGGTATTGTTGATGACCAAATGATAGTTCGAGCAGGGCTTGTTAACCTCATTACCATCAATGATAATCATCACATTAGCTTTGAAGCCAACAACGGAAAAGAAGCGTTAGAATATCTTAAAAATCATTCGATTGACTTATTAATTACAGATTTAAAGATGCCAGAAATGAATGGTATTGAACTAATCAAACGTTTACGTTTATCAGACTCCAAATTACCTATTTTAGTGCTCACAACATTTGATGATAATGAACTATTTGTGCAAGCTATTCGTGAAGGTGCCAACGGCTTTTTATTAAAAGATGTTGAATACGATAAGCTGGAACATGCCATTACTGCCATTGCATCCGGAGAGTATCTTTTTGAACCACAAGTACTTGCTAATAATCATTCAATCAGTGACTTACCATTTTCTATGGAATCCCTCACTGACACAGAGAAACAGGTATTACGTTATGCCGCTGCTGGCTTTTCCAACAAAGAGATAGCGACGAGTATGTATTTAGCAAACGGCACAATCAAGAACTACATCAGTAAAATTCTAGAAAAAACACAAAGCCGCGATAGAACTCAAGCAGTCGTTAAAGCCATTCAGCTAAAAATTATATAACGCCATTAAAAAAGCCCTTCAGAGAAGGGCTTCAAATGATTGACTAACCATTAAGAGGTTACTTTGCGCCAACCTTCAACGTGAGATGTTTGCCAAAATAAAATCAACAATCGTGTTGCTAACCCTAACATTAGAGCACCAGCAATAGCGAAACCTAAACCGGTTTCTGACGCGCTATTAGCACTAAAATAAGAGAAGTCCATTAGTTTTATAAAGCCACCAATCGCCACGAAGATAGCGGCGGTTACGGCAAAGCGATTAATGTTTTTGCGTAGTACGCCAAAGCCACGAATTAACGCTTTCTTCTCGCGAGCTACCGTAAAGTTTAATGCGAAACTAAACCACGATAAACTAAACAGCCAAGCAATCACTAACACAGCAATAAATACTTTTTTCACCGTGCCATCGGTAAACGACATTGCCACAGCAGCCAGACCGCATAATACGATTGGAATAATTAACCAACGCAAAAACAACCCTAAAGCAGGAAACAAATTACGGCCAGCATTAGATAACCATAACGATAGTTTCAATTCTTGTTGTTGTGCACTCGCCATAGTACCCGCCGCCAACGCCATTTTACTCAGAAATAATAATGGCAGCGCCAGCACTAAGACTAGAATACCGTAGACAAAGGCCGGGTTATTAGAAATAGCGTCTATTAGTAACGTAATGTGTTCTGATGATCCTACTGGCGTCACAGCAAGGTTTACCGCTAGGCTTTTCTCGCCAAAACGGAATAACACAAAATATGCCGGTAGCA
This sequence comes from Gammaproteobacteria bacterium MedPE, assembly GCA_001874365.1. Classification (GTDB taxonomy): domain Bacteria; phylum Pseudomonadota; class Gammaproteobacteria; order Enterobacterales; family Psychrobiaceae; genus Psychrobium. The sequence continues at coordinate 8,778 of MPDF01000059.1, forward strand.
ATATCAACATTTCAATAAACAATGTTGCAACAGCAACCCATTTCATTTTCCACATTAAAGATAGTGTATTTTTCATGTCAGGCTCCTATAGTGGCAACGCAATGCTAAATGCATGCTGAATGTTTTGTAACAATGAAATAGCCCAACGCCAAGATTGATTTCCTTGCTTGGCAACTCGCTTGGTATTATTTGAAAAGTCTTTATCTAATAAGACTTTAAATTCTGGATCGATCATGACTTCAACGAGCTTCTTGTCTGACTCCCAATGCCATTTGGTCCATGGAATGGTGTCATCAGCTTGCCATTGTCGTGTTTCTGTAGAGCCGTCTTCAAACGTTAGTAATACATCAACCTGCGGCGGATGAAGCTCACCATTACGCACAAGTGTCACTTGATGTACAAAGCCTTCACCTTTTTCAGGCTTACTAAAGCTCGGGTCACTTCCGTCGTCATTAAACGTGTAACCACCGGCAACCTGTTTCTTACCACTGACCGCTGACTTCACTTCAAAGTCGATGTTCTTAATGGTGGTAATCGCATCATTTAAATAGCGTGCCATGCTTGGGTCTATTTCTTTAGCAATAGCAATAAAGTCTTGCGTCGCAGGATGTTTAAACGCCCAACGCTTGTAATAAGCCTTTAATAATTGATCAACCTTATCTTTACCCCAAACACGTTCAACAGTATTTAAAATCGTTGCTGGCTTAGAATAAGAGTTCGTACTGTATCCGGCACGGCTAACATACTTCCAACCGTGGGTTTTTACCGGATCTAGTGTTGGTGTTTGTGCCGTTCGTACATGATGCATTGTTGGCATATCAACACTAAACTGTGCAAATTGCAGTATGTTTTCTTGGCCGAAGGTTTCGCTCATGATGCGACCTTCGGTATAGCTGTTGATGCCTTCGTCCATCCAAGATTCTTCAAACTCGTTTGAAGCAAAAATACCCTGCCAGTAGTTGTGACCAATTTCATGAATCGTCACCATCGCTGCTGCATGCATATATTCTGAGTAATCCAAATCAGTAATGGTTGTTACTAATGTTGGATACTCCATACCGCCAGCACCACCGGCATTTTCAGGCGGCTGCACTAAGGTCATGGTTGAATATGGATAAGCACCTACTTTCTCGTCAAACCATTTAAACGATGCTTTTGCTGCATCAAATTGATTTTGAATAGATTTTTCAGATAGTGGCGTTTGATGAAGTAAACGAATAGTAATGCCGTTCCACTCTGCCGTTGCTTCGCTAAATTTAGAATCAGCTGTCCATACAAAGTCATGAACATCTTCTGCTTGGAAATAATGAGTTGTTAACGACTCTTGTGATTCTTTCTTCACCAAATAACCGGTTGCACCAACAAGGTAATCACTCGGTAGCGTAATTTCGACATCGTAGTTACCAAAGTCAGAAAAGAACTCTGTATTAGCGTGATAGTTATGGTTTACCCACTTTCCTTTGTAGAAAACGCCCGGTTTTGGGAACCATTGCGCGACAAAGTTAAAAGTATCGCCATTGTGGCCACTACGTGCAAATACCTTAGGTAGTTGGCTAGTGAAAGCGATATTTAAAGTGACTTCTTCATTAGGCATTAATGGCTGCGCTAACGTATATGTCGCGACATCACCGTCAGTCATCCAACGTTGCGATACGTCATCCCCATTGGCATTATTAACGCTAGTAACTTGAACATAACCAAATTTATCTTGATCATCACCTTCACGAGAATCACCACGTAAACGACCTCCGTTACTTTCTTTCATGAAGATAGTATCAGTACGTGAAAATGCATTGAGATAAAGGTGAAATGGAATTTCGTTTAGCGTTACGTCAGTAGTATTTCTCCAACGTAGTGTCATGGTAGCATCAACGCGATGTTTTTCGGCATCGAGAGTTGCTTTGATGTGTGTATGGTGTACTCGATCTGTGTGCGGTCCCGGCATACGCAAGGCAGATGCCATTGCGGAAGAAGTACAAAGTACTCCAATAAGCAGGACAATTCGTTGCAAGGCTTGCATTGGATTTCCTTAAAATTGCGTTTTAATGGCAAAAATAGACGATGCCACAAAAACAGTTATTGTTATTATTTAAATAAAACGCAATCAGGGTAAACCATGAGGTTTACTTTGTTAAGCATTAATCTGTAACTAATTTTAAACAAATTAAAATATTGAATTTATTATGCTAATTAAAATTTTATTACATTAACGCAACAAGACTAACCCACCAACCCCATCACTAAAATCCACAGTCCTAATACTGTTTTTAATGCTTTAGTATTGATGTAAGTGGCAATAGTGCTAGCGATAATTCCGCCAATGATTGCAGAAGGTCCTGCGTACATGACGATATCCCAAACAACAGCACCTTGCTCCCCTAAATGTATTGGCGCTGCAGCCCACACTGTTATCGCAGTAACCACAACAGCACTGGCAATCGCCATAGTGACGCAAAACCCTCTAAAAATTAAATATAAAACCAGTATTTCACCGACACCAACCGATAATAACGCCGTAATAATGCCACCGAAAAGCCCAATGATGGATAACATTAAGTAATCAGCGCTCTTTAAGTGGCTGTGATTATCAGCTTTAATTTTAATCCAATAAATTTGAATCAATAACGATAAGCCTAACGCAATAGAAAACCAGCTAAATTGATGTGCTAGCGATGTGCCGCCCCCAATCGCTAATAAATGTTGTGCCCAAATTCCTAGCGCTGACGTCACGCCAACCAATAGTATTATTTGAGCAAAGGAAATCCATTTAGGATCATGTCGATGGCGACAGAGATAATATAGCGACCACGTTATCGCGCCCGCGGTCATGCCAAAGCTTTGAATACCAAAACTCGTAGATACGGCCTGCGCTTCTGACAACCCGAGATGGTTAAAAACAGGAATGAAAACAACGCCGCCACCAGCACCCGATAAGTTAGCGAAAATAGCACCCACCAAACCAAGTAATGTATTGAGTAAATTAGTCTCGAATTGCTGGTGCTCAGGAAAAGAAATATTGGCGTAAACAAGCCAACAAACTGCCAGCACAATGGGAATAAATCGAAAATGTAGCAGACGGCTGAACAACGTTGATATCCCTATAGGAGCGTGAATAGCCTTGTACCATACGCAAACTACACTTGCCGAGCAATAGCCTTTATAAAAAATAGGCCGCTATCGTAAACAGCCTATTTAATGAGCATTACTGAATAATGGTCAGTTTTTGTTTTAACTTTAAAATACTGCCCGCTGAAATGCGATTCCAACGGACAATATCTTTCACCGACACTTTATAGGCGCGACCAATATCCCATAAGTTATCGCCAGATTTTACAGTGTGGACTACTTTGCGGCCTTTTTTGGTAGCGCTGAGCCACATCGATTTATCAAAATCTACCAAAGGAATGGTTAGCGTCTGACCAATGTAAATTCGATTAGAATTTAAGTCATTCGCCTGCTTAATCTCATTAATTTTAGTGTCATGTTTAGACGCAATGCGACTTAAGCTATCACCTGATTTAACGCGATATTCAAGCCAGCGCATCCAATTTTTAGGATCAGTTTGCGACAACTTTTTACGCAATGTCTTTGCTTTATCAGCTGGCACCACTAACTGATGAGACTGGTTTGGCATTGTCACCAGAAAGTTTAATCCAGGGTTTAATTGCTGCAGACGACTCACATCAATACCGCTCCACTGTGCCGCAAGCTCTAAATCCAACTGATTATCAACACTTACAAACTCAACAGCGGCTTTATTTTTTATTGGCGTGAATTCATAATCGAGACTTTCATGATGCTTTAAGATATCGGCAATGGCTAATAGCTTTGGCACAAAATCATTGGTTTCAGAAGGTAATTTAAGTGACCAAAAGTCAGTTCCCTTGCCCGCTTTCTTGTTACGTTGAATAGCACGACCAACACGACCTTCACCAGAATTGAATGCGGCAACGGCATTTAACCAATCTTCATCGAAGGTATCGTGGAAAAACTCAAAGTAAGAAAGTGCCGCGTTGGTCGATTCGATTACATCGCGACGGCCGTCGAACCATTTATTGATTCGAACATCAAATCGCTTGGCGCTAGCGGGCATAAATTGCCACAATCCAACCGCACTTTTATGGGAAACCCCATAAGGTAAATAAGCACTTTCAACGATTGGCAACAATGCCAGCTCAAGAGGCATATTGCGCTTTTCGATTTCTTCTACGATGTAATGTAAATAAGGTTCGGCGCGTTTAGAAATAGTTGCCATAAAACGTGGATGGCTAAGATAATATTTCTTCCACTTTTTCACTGCAGGTTGATCTGGCACTTCAATCGTTAATTGTGAACGAATACGTTGCCAAACATCTTCATGTTCGTGAGGTGCTAATACCCTAGGTTCTATGGCTACGACTGGCGGTGGCGTTTCAACGACAACAGGCTCTATCACTTCATTAGTTTCTGGTAATGCAGCTTGTTGCGGTGTTTGCTGACACGCGGCCAAAAAAAAGGCCGCACATATGAATGTCAGTTTTTTCATTATTTTTGTTCCTAACTCTTTATAATTTCAAATAAATACGAGGGTTTATTCGGTGTTCTTGGCTTAGCATTTCAAAATGTAAGTGGGGCCCAGTGACTCGGCCAGTCGTGCCAACGGTTCCAATTTTTTGCCCTGCCGTTACAACATCCCCAGCCTTGACATGTATTGTATCAAGATGAGCATACAAGCTTTGAATGCTTCCCTGATGCTCAATTAAAATAACGTTCCCATAATTGCGATGTAACGTGACGTCATCAGCAACTTTGATAACACCTGAAAAGCTCGCCACAATATCTGTACCCGTTGATGCCGCGAAATCGATACCTTTATGGGGCTTCTTACCACGGAAACGATTAATCTCATCGTAATCGGAAGTAATTCTCGCATTAGGCACAGGAACCAAGCCTTGTTGTTGCTTAACATCATCTAACTGAACAACCATTGGCTGCGCCGCTAAAATGGAAGTGAACATAATAGACACCAATCCCATTAACGCAAGCTGATAATACTTAATGTTTTTTCTAATAACCTCACTAGACATCGCCGCACGTATCCTTTGCTCAAAGTCCTGTTTTTGGAATCTTGCCCCTGAAAAATAAGCATGTAAGCCACTGTCCTGTTTATTATTGGTTAACTTTAAACAAGCCACCAAAGCTTGTGCATAAGCTAATTGCTGTGTTGGGTTGTGGGCGAGTACCTGGCGATCACAATCAAGTTCCATCGCTTGCAAGAAACGCTGTTCCATATAACGTAAAAAGGGATTAAACCAGTTCAGACAAGCAATCAATCGCACTAAAATAACAGCTTGAGGATCTCTATTTTTAATGTGTGTAAGCTCATGTTGAATCAATAAATTCAATTGACAATCAGGCATCGATAACACGTGCTTTGAAATGATAATTTGCGGCTTGAAAAAACCAAAAACAAACGGTGATATTTGCTGCTCTGTTACTCGAATATCGGTGGCAGTGTTGATCCGATCATCATTAAATCTCACGGTATTTTTAACTAATCGATACGATTGAATTAATGATATGACAAACTTCGCCACACCTAATAACATTCCAAGAACAAGAATAGAAAACACCATATCATTGAAATAATTAATAAATACTAATTCACTGAAATCACCGACTGTTTGATTTTCAGCATGATGATGTGATGTACCACTATCAATTAACACTTGAGGGATTAGGCCTGCACCATGCCAAAAAGAAACAGGAACAAGCGGCACTAGTGACAACAAGAGCCATGCTTGCCAAAATCGTGCCCATTGAGTTAGTTGCGGATAAAAACGATGAAGGATCACAGCCACACCATAGAGTAATGCACTCCAACAAACAAAGAGTACAATTTGCGCGCTAAAACCATTAAACAGTGATAAAACGTCCATGTTGTTATGCCTCTTTATTATCGTTGCTTAAATCTTTAAGTAACTTTTCTAAATCAGCAATCTCACCATCATCAATCAGTTTACTGTCGGTGAACATCGCAACGGGTAAAGGGCCATCGAGTTCAAATACACGCTTGGCAAAATCTTGAGCGAAGCTTGCGAGTGTTTTTACCTTATCGACTTGCGCTATATAAATTCTTTTATTGCCTTGGCTAGTGATGTTAACGAGTCCTTTCTCACCCATGCGCTCTAAGGTTTTTCGCGTTGACGAATAGCTCCAATGAAATTGTGCTTCAATTTCATCGTGTAATTCTCGTGCTGTACGCGGCTGACGCTGCCATAGCACTTTCAATATTTCTAACTCGGGGGCAGTGGGTTGCATAACTTAATTCTCGTTTTTACCAATGGACATATAGTGAACGAGCAACATAATGCGACAGGTGTCGCAATAAAGTCAACAACAAATGTGACAACCGTCGCACCCACTATTTCAACTTCCAGATTAAACATTACTTTTCAATAAGTTATATTTTTAATTTCTTTTTCTAAAGCAAGAGAAGATAAACAAGGTGAACCAATTTTCCCTGTATTTTCTTTCACTAACTGAGTTATTGCCACATTTACAGGGCAAACTTGATGATGCACTTTAGCCAATTCAACAATAGCGCCATTGAGATAATCAATCTCAGTTTGGCGACCCAACATAAAATCTTCGTACATTGATGAACGTGCTGTGGGATCTATTTTTAGCATGGAAGAAGCGACTATTTTATAAAGCCAAGTGGGTAACGACAAAACAAGTGGAATGATTTTGGGACGTACTTTACCCGATTTTACGGGTTCAATACCCGCAGCTTTAAACACGGTTAAAGCCTCTGAAATAGCTTGCGCTAAAATACGACGATAGGCGCGATCAGACAATTCTTCTAATAATGGAATACCCGATAACGCATTGATTGCATTATTTAAATTAAGTAACAACTTAGTCCATTGAATATTGCGTAGGTCATTGTAAATATCAACAGTTAATCGTGCCGAATCAAACGCAGCAATGAGTTCATCTGCGCTATTATTTGGATCTTCTAGTGCAACATTACCTTCGGTGCCGCAATGCAATTGCCCCTCACCTTTAGTTAATACGTTGAATGGCACCATACCCGATAACACGGTGAACACAGGAAGATGCTTACGCAATACATCACCGTTGGTCACACCATTTTGTAAACTGACAATCACCGCAGAAGATTTGGCATGCTTAGCAATATCCAATGCAATCGTTTCGGTGTCACCACTTTTTACGGTAACCAAAATAAAATCAGCATTTGCAAGTGCACTGATCTTGAGTGAATAGTTAGTACGTTCTGGGGCTAAGTATTCTTGTCTGCCGCGCCAATCGGTTAACGTTAAACCATTACTTTGCAGTTGTTGTTGCATGCGTTGACGGCCAATAAGCACCACATCAATGCCAGCAGACGCTAGACAGCCACCGATATAACAGCCGATGCTTCCGGCGCCAACAATGGCAATTTTACATTGTGTCTCTAAAGTTGAATCCATGAAAACTCGAGGTATTATCGAAACTTACTCCAATAGTACCTCGATTCTCACCGTTATTTGGTAATTAAATACTTATTTAATTCAGCCTCTGTCATTACGTGAATATCACTCGCTGGCGCTGCGTTTAGTGTGAAGAAATAAAACTCAGGACCCAATTCGTTACCCAATAATTCTCTAAAAAAGGTCAACTGTGCGCCGTGAGCAGCGTCGTCTTTACTTAACAAATGAGCAGATTTTCCTTTTACACAACACCAAGAATGAACACCCACTTTGCCCCCTTTGTTGTATTTTCGTTTGAATCCAGCTGCAAAAAGATCAACGCCGCCAGAGTTGATGTCGCCATTGGATTTTACCACAGTCGTTAACTTGGCATTTCTGATCAAACGTCCGGTGTGCATATTAATAGCATCGTTTATTGAACCATCGATCTCTTGTAAAATTAACGTATCAACATTCGTATTATTCTTAATTAATTCATCCATTTGAATGTAAGTTGTTGTACCTAATGTACCATTGAGAGTCGCTGTATTGTCTAATACTTCAATACGGCTATTCCCGGCCCCAAAAAAAGATTCATTAATGGCCATACGCACATTAAACATGTCTTGGTTAAGTACATTCTGTACATTGCCTTCATAGACAAAATTATCGCCCTCAGAAGCTAACGTAATATTAACGCCTTTGAGTACTGAATCACCGGCTTGATTTTTAACTACAATGGCTAACGTTGCCAAGGGCTCATTCTCAGATTGATCAAAACCAAAGGTCACTAGCCCTTTTTCAAACTCAGCAACCACTGACTTTTGATCGGCGCCAAAATCTACAAACGCCATGGTATATTGCACACCTTCGAATTGCAGCTCCACCTGAGCATGTTGCGTTTTAAATTTGGTAATGTAATCGGCGATTTTATCTGGCTCAATGAGATGAACTTCTTTAATGGGTAACTTAGTTGCGTCCACTTTGTTTATCGTTGATTTACTGCTGCCACCGCAAGCTTGCAGTAGCATTCCAACACATGCAGAAAAACATATATTTCTTAATTTATTCATTACCTTATCTCTCTATTACAATTATTTAGTTAGTATTTTAAAGAGATACAGCAGATCAAATTAGACGAGAAATGTTTAAGATTTGTAAGAAATCGTCTCTTGCCAATTATAATTTTTATGGAAGCAAGAGACGTTAGTGTTTATTTTATCTCCATATGTGAACTTGCAGTTCGCGCCTTCACATCAGTGCGATACATAGCCTCAGCTGTAGCAGGCCCCGTTTGATAACGTCCAACATGACGAACACGACTGTAATAAGAATAACTGTCTTTGTCCTGCAAATTCATGAGGTACCAAGTTACTTTGCCATCTTGAATATCGATGTGATTATTATTCTTCCAATCACGACTCGAGCTATCTTTGTAAAATACATTCTGTAACCAAGGGCTAATCACTTCAAAGCCACCAGCGACATCATCGGTAATCGCAATATGGGTACGAGGAGTCGAGGAGTCAATCGACAGTGTCGTCTTCACTAAATCACCCACTCGTAGGTTGGTATCGTCGGTGATTGCTTGCCATTTTCCATCAACTCGCACAAAGCGTTGACGCTTAAGGTTAAGTCCAGCGCTTTGGGCTGTGACCTCAATCAAAGGCAGCTGATATTCCATGGTTAACCAATGTGCTTGTTGCTCTGGCAACTGATATTGCAGTTGATTACCAACCTGCGTGAAAAGCAACGACTTCGGTTGTGCGTTTTCATTAACACCTTGATCTCTTAATAGATAACTACAAACACCATTCGCAAAGGTCGATCCA
>MPDF01000006.1 GCA_001874365.1 Gammaproteobacteria bacterium MedPE
TAGAAATTTAAATATGGTATCTCACATCATGCGAGTTGTTGCCGATAACCCAGGCGGTAAGGTTTTGGTTGTTGTAGGTGCCAATCATAAAGTATTTTTTGAAGATTATCTAAGTAGCATGATCGGCGTAGAAATCGTTGATTTCTAGTTACTAAATAAGCTGTATTTTTATTCTAAAGCCAGCCTGTGAAAACAGGCTGGCTTTTTTGTTTGGAATGAACGGTATCGGGTGAGGTCATGGAAGACAGAGAGCTGGTATGTTAGATAATAATTGATCTAACACGAACGTTCGTGCTATTTTGTTGGCGAATTAATTAATAGGTATCAAGATGGTCGATAAAGGTAAGCAAACTAAACAGCAAATTTTAGAAACCGCATTGTTGATGGCTACTGAAACAAGCCTTAATGATCTTACTATTGGTGGCTTAGCTGTGGCGACTGGCATGTCCAAGTCTGGGCTATTCGCACATTTTAAATCGAAAGAAAACTTACAGCTGGCTGTGTTACACCACGCACATGGTTTATTTAGACAAATCATCATTGAACCCACTATTGACATTAAAGACCCGCTGTCTCGGTTAATGAAGATGTGTGACTGTTGGCTGGATTGGTATGAGCGCCAAGCTAAAACCTGCATCTATATTTCTGCTGCCGTCGAATTTGATGATCAAGAAGGCGCTGTGCACGACAAAATATGCCGTGATTTGGCCCTATGGTTAGGTTACTTAACGTCAACCGTAGAAGAGGTTATTAGTGTGAAACAGTTTGCGGAAAATAGTGATGCTCAACAATTTGTTTATGAGCTCTACTCATTATATTTAGGAACGCAAAGTATGGTGTGGGTAGGCATTGAAGATGAAAAACACAGTCGATTTAAACGCGCGCTAACACAGTTGATTGAGCGATATAGGGGTTAGGTTATGAGTAGTAAGATTTATTTTTCTGATAGTAAAAAACGCTCGATGGGCTTTCATGTAATACGAGCTATTTCGAGCGTGTTAAACAAAACGGCTCCTAAGTTGGCATTGCGTCAGGCAGAGAAACTGTTGTTAACACCTGCGAAAGGTCGTCAAAAGATAACGATGCCTGAACAGATGATAGTTGAGCAAATAAGTGGTGTTGCTGGTAATTTACAGCAGTATCGCTTAGGTGAAGGGCAAATAGTGATACTCACGCATGGGTGGTCAGGAAGTGCGAGCCAGTTTTTTCCGCTGATGGAAAAAATTGCGAAGGCGGGTTATCAAGCCATTGCCTTTGATCATTACGGACACGGTAAAAGTAGTGGGCGCATTGCTAATTTACCGCTGTTTATTAAAGGCATTAACGATGTTGTGACTTTACATGGTAAAGAAAACATTCGCTGTATTGTCAGTCATTCGATGGGGACAGTATCGGCACTTAATCTACCAAAAGATATTCCGCATGTTTTAATTGCGCCTATTTTTGGTTTCTACGATTCGCTGCGCAAAAGTGTGTTTGATAGTGGCATGTCACCTGCATTATTTGAACGATTATTGAAAGACATAGAAAGAACGCATCAAATTCAGTTTAAAGATGCCGTCTCTGAACAACATATTGGTTTGGTAGAGCAGCCGCTACATATCGTTCATGATGAGCAAGATCGTTTTGCGCCCTTTGCGGCGAGTCAAACAATGAGCGAGAGATATTCACATATCAAACTTTATCCAACTCAAGGGCATGGTCATGGTCGAGTAATAAATAGCGCAAATACTTGGCTAGTGTTGCAAGGATTACTCCAACAACCTCTAAACAATCAGAAGTGATTTGACGAGTTTTAGGTTGAATGAATAAAGCGCTGAAAACACAATGTTTCAGCGCTTTTTGTTTACCAAAAGCACAACGTTTCTCTTATCGTTGACGCGCTTTGAATCGTGGGTTTTCTTTACAAATAACATACAGTTTACCGCGCCGTTTTACAATCTGACATTTGGGGTGTCGGCTTTTTGCAGACTTAAGAGAAGATATTACTTTCATTGCTATTTCCCTTTAGTTTTAGAGAATAACTTGCCAAAACGAAGACTAAAGCTTGCTGCACGGCCATCGGTGTTTGTTTGTTTTTGCTGACCAGTGTAAAACGGATGTGAGTCGCTTGATACATCGAGTGTTACATAAGGGTAGGTATTTCCATCTTCATTCCATACTTTTTCTTTATCAGTCTTGATGGTGGATCCCACCAAGAAGTATGAATCTACAGAAACGTCGTGGAATAGTACTTTACGGTATTCTGGGTGAATATTTGGTTTCATGGTTTGCCTATAACATAATATATTTTGAGTTATGTTATATCGTAACAATTTAACAATCAATACCTAAATGATATTTATTATCATTTAAGTGTTGAGTACGTGATGCAATTTACTCATGAGATCGTGGTTGCTCAGTAGGTTGGTCATTGGTTTAAATAGGGGAGATGGCAGCTTAGTAATATCAAACCATTGCCATTGTGTGCATTTATCCACTTCCATTACTGCCGCCTCTTGGCTTTCAGACTTAGCGGTGACATAGAGTGTGATGTAATGCTTAGCGGCATCAAATATATCGTTGGTATATCCAAGCTGTGTAATGGCGCTTATCGCTAATCCGGTTTCTTCCAATACCTCACGCGCGGCACAGGCTTCTATCGATTCTCCCATCTCTAAGTGGCCGCCAGGTGTTGCCCAAGTATGGGCGCCATGTGAACCAATACGTTCGCCTAATAAGATTTTTCCTTGATTGATAATAAGCACGGCAACGCCAACGCGTACGTGAGATGTCATGATTTATGTCCTTTTTAGAGTGAAATAGTTGCTTTAATGCTGATATAGCGAGACGCGATATCACAGTCATGAGATTTGTGTTTTACGCGTTGATAATGCGCAATTGTTTTTGCTAAATAGGCTTGGTTAATCGCTTGTTGTTGTTCAGACACTGTTTGCCACATTTGCTCACCAACAGCTGAAATTGGCGTTGAATGCTGCACGTCATTAGTAACTAATAGTGCTTCATAGTACCGTTTATTATCGTTGATGATTTGCTCTGATTTGAGTGATAAATCTAATGCGATTAAACTTTGTCGAAGATGGTATGGCTCATTTACTGGGCATAATAAAAAATCGATAGACTGGTGCTGATGTTGTTTAAGGATTTGCGTGACAAACTCTTGGGTTAATTCGCCGCCGACTCCTGCAATGATAACTAATTGCTTTTTTGATGTTTTTGCTAAAGGCAGTTGACTTACATCTCCGCAATGCACTTGCCAATGAAAATCCGGTTGAGGATAAAAACGCGTTAACTTAGCGTTTATATCATCCATTAGAGTTGGCACTATATCAATAAAGTGAATGGTAGGTGACGATTGAACCTTAGCAAACTTTGACAATAAGCTCATGCCAAGATGGCCGTGATCACAACAACAATCCCATATGTGCTCGTATTCGTTTTCAATGAGGTGTTGTAAGGTCAAAAGACGGTGGCTGAGTTTAAACACAATGATGGTCAGTTAAATTGCTTAAAATATTGACCATCATTGTACGTGCCAGCGCTTCAAATGTTAATTGGATAATGCAGTAAGTTAGCGTGATGATACTGAATAGGGAGTCAATCGTTGTAGTTTAGTCGTCAAAATCTCAGGATGCTTTTCGACTAAGGCGTTAACTTGTTGCTTTATCGCTGCAACTTTAATTTCTTTGATAATACATCCGGTAGCAGCTGCCAATGCAATACCAATATTAAACATTGCGTAAGTGAAATCGCCTTTGCTCATACAGGTGCCAGCAAAAGCACAAAAAACTATTATGGCTATCATATCTCCAAACTGGTTGTAAGAATATATTAAGCGGTTCGTTGCAATATCTTTCTTTATTATTAATTTAGAGGTAAAGAATGAGAGTTTAACATGCACATGACTACTCTTTAGCTGAGCATTTTCACCAGACTGTTGTAAGAGGTTTGCGATTAGTTTCATTGTAGTGCTCCATGCTTGAAAGGCTTAAGCATAGAGCATTACGAAGCACTATTAAAGAGATTGCCGAGCGTTATCAATAAACTCGCACACTTGCTTCATCGGCGTTAACACTCTAGGTGTTGGTCGGTGTAATACCTTGGCATCAGGGTGATAAATTTGCTTGTTTTTCACGGCTGGTAATAATTGCCACTGCTGCCAATTGTAGAGTTCATGGCCGCGCGTTTCTTTGTCTTCAGGAACTAAGATCACTTGCGCGCCAGTGAGTAACACATTTTCAGTACTTACTTTAGGGTAAGGACTATCTGCATCACTAAATACATTAATGCCACCGCAGCGGGTAATAAATTGATTGATCCAACTGTCTTTACTAATGGTCATTAATGGCTTTGACCATAGCTGATAAAACACCTTAATCGGTTTGCGTGCTTGATATTGAGTTGTTATTGCAGCTAGCTCTTGCTCAAAGTGGTCAGCAACTTGCGCAGCTTGTTTATCATAACCAGTCACTTTACCGAGGTGGCGAATATCGCTAGCAATTTCATCAAGGGTGGTGGGATCTGAAGCAACGACATTGAATCCCAACTTTTTAATTTGCTCAATTTGATTAAATTTATTGCCACTTGGCCAAGTCACCACAAGATCTGGCTTTAAACTGATAAGTTTTTCTAACGTAATACCTCGGTAATCACCAATCACTTCGATTGCCTTTGCTTGCTCTGGATAATCAGCGTGAGTTATTGTTGCAACAATATGCTCGCCAGCACCAATGGCATAGAGCATTTCTACGGCATGAGGAGAAAGCGCAATGATTCGTTTGGGGAAATCATCTTTTGCAGCGGCATTAGCAGTGACAATAAAGAGTGAGAGAGTCCCAATTAGCAGGCTTTTAACGTGATTAATAATCAAAACCAATCCTCGCTTTTACGCCATTATCAAAGGCATGGCGGGTAGGTTTTACTTCACTGATGGTATCAGCAATATCTAACAGCGCACGATGACAAGCGCGGCCTGTGATGATGACATGTTGCATTGGTGGGCGATTTTTTATTGCTTGGACAACTTCTTCTACGTCAATGTAGTGATAACTAACCATGTACGTTAGTTCATCAAGCAGAACGATATCTTGACTCTCATCGATGAGCATTTTTTTTGCTTCTTGCCATGCGGCTTGTGCCGCCTTGGTATCTAATTCTTTATCTTGCGTATTCCAAGTGAATCCAGTGCCCATCACACAAAATTCAACGCCAAGTTTTTCAAGAACATTACGTTCTCCGCATGGCCATTGGCCTTTAACAAATTGCACAACACTTGCTCTTTGACCATGACCAACAGCGCGTAATACGGTGCCAAAACCTGCGGTACTTTTACCTTTACCGTTACCTGTTATCACCATGAAAATGCCTTGCTCTTTAGTCGCTTTTGCAACTTTGGCGTCAATACTTTCTTTTAATTTTTGTTGGCGCTGTTGGTGCTTCTGTTTTTTTAATTCGTCGTTGTCACTCATGGTTAAATCCTTAGGTGTAAATTTGGTTTAATGGGTAAAGTAAGTGAGAAAGGTGAGATAAATAATCAATTCACTGATTTGCTGGGCCTGGCCTAGCAAATCACCTGTGTAACCACCAAGTTGTTTGTTGTACCACATCACAATTAAGCAGCGGCTGACAATCAGCACTGCAATGAGGCTTAACGATAGCGTGAGTGGTAATAAGGTGAGTGGTAGTAACCCACTTAATAATAAAATGATAATTTCTGTCGGGCTTTGTTGCTCAGTCATTGGTTTGACTTTGCTTGAATCAATATCCCTGACATAGGTTTGATTGAAAATAAGACTCACCGCCATGACTCTGCTTAAGCAATGGCCTGATAGTAATGCAATGATAATGATATTTAGGCCTAATATTGGTTCAACTGGCAATTGTGCCAAGCTTACTAACAATTGAAATTTTAACAAAATCGCAAATATCAATGCCAGTGCGCCATAGGTTCCCAGGCGAGAGTCTTTCATGATTGTTAGTTTTTGTTCAACAGTCCAACCACCACCAAAACCATCCCAAGTGTCTGCCAAGCCGTCTTCATGAAACC
This sequence comes from Gammaproteobacteria bacterium MedPE, assembly GCA_001874365.1. GTDB lineage: Bacteria > Pseudomonadota > Gammaproteobacteria > Enterobacterales > Psychrobiaceae > Psychrobium. The sequence continues at coordinate 6,047 of MPDF01000006.1, forward strand.
CACCCGTAAGTAATGCACTGGCTATCATCGATAAAATAACAGCAATACTCACTGGCCATAATAAGCTAGATACTTGCCAAGTCAGTGCTGCCACAATACCAACGAATAAACCAACGACGCCATAATAACGGCTCGCTTGATTGAGCCAGTGCTGTTTAAAATCGGGAATATCTTTAATAGGCACGCGCGTAAAAAAGCCTAAGGCAATACACCACAAACGCCATTGATGTCGTAATCCTGTTTCATTAGACATTACGGTTGCTCAACGCTTATGTTTGCTTGTTCAAAACTTGCCATTTCATTATAAAATGCTAATGCGCTGCGCAGCAGTGGTAAAGCCAGCGGGCAGCCGCTACCTTCACCAAGACGTAGGTTAAGATCTAAAATTGGTTCGGCGCTTAACTCTGTTAATAAAAGCTGGTGGCCAAGCTCTTTCGAGCAATGGCTGAAAATCATATAGTCACGAACATTATCTGACATATTACACGCGATAAGTGCCGCGGCACTTGAGATGAAACCATCGACTAAAATGACTTTACCCGCTTCGGCAATCGCGAGCATAGCACCGACCATCTGAGTGATTTCAAAGCCGCCAACTAACCGCAATATACTTAGTGCATCGCTGATATGCTCTTGATGAAGTTGCGCTGCGTCTGAAATTATTTTCTTTTTCTTAGACACTGTATGGTCATCAACACCAGTACCATGACCAACACAAAGGTCAATGTCGTGTTTTGTAATAAGATGCATAATCGCAGCGGCTGACGTCGTGTTACCGATGCCCATTTCTCCGATACCAACGACATTAGCGCCAGTAGCAAGGGCTTTTACAGCGGCTTGTTTACCAAAATCAAGACCTTGTTGAAGTTGCTCATGAGACATTGCTGGCGCTAGATTAAATGCCTGAGTCATCGGGGCAATCCGTTGTTTGATAAGCATTGGATGATCGGGATGTTCAATAACAGTGCCACAATCAACAACAAAAAGACTCATATTGTTTTGACTGCAAAATGCATTAATTGCTGCGCCGCCATGACAAAAGTTCGCTACCATTTGTCCGGTGACTTCTGAACCCGCAATTGAAACACCTAATTTACTCACTCCATGGTCGCCCGCAAATACCAATTGAGTTGGCTGATTAATCAATGGCTGATCAGCATCTAAAATTAGTGCCAATTGAATCGCCAGTGTTTCCAGTTGACCGAGCGAGCCCAACGGCTTCGTTTTATTATTGATACGATGTTCAATCAGGCTTTGCTGTGTTTTATCTAGCGGGGCAATAAAGTCCATGATAGTTCTCATTAATATTGGCGACGTTGTTTAAGGATAAGTAGGAAGAAAACACTACCAATAGCACTGGTAATAATGCCTAACGGCACTTCCTGATTTGTTATTAATGTTCGTGCGGCTAAGTCGACTAAAATCATAAAAGTTGCTCCCAATAGCGCAACGATAACGTAGTTATTTAACATCCGCTGGCCTAATGTTAAGCGTACGACATGCGGAATTAACAGTCCAACGAAGGCTATTCCACCTGCATTTGCAACGATAACCGCGCAAATAAGTGAGCTCAAAATTAGCATCAGCAAACGAACTTTTGATACGGATACACCCAATGTTGTTGCATTTTCATCGCCACCAGAGATTGCTAGCACTTGTCTTGAGTATGCGAAAAAGGCAATGATGCTAAAACCAATAATAATTGTGGGCCACAATAACTGGTCCCATTGGGCTTGAGAGAAACTACCCAGCGTCCAAAACAAAATTGATGCGGCGGCTTGTGGATCGCTTTGGTATAAAATCGCACTAGTAGCTGCGCTAAACATGAATGAGCAAGCAACCCCAGCTAGCAGCATGCGTTCGATCTGTTGATAAGTGCTACGCCCAGCAATAAATAACACCATGGTAATAGACAATAACCCGCCAATAAAGGCGCCGATTGGCAGCCACACAATAGCAATGTTGGTTAGTACACTGAGTATGACGACCGCGCCGAATGATGCGCCGGCAGAAATACCAAATAAGAAGGGATCGGCTAATGGATTTCGTGTTACTTGCTGCAATGTCGCGCCCGCTATAGCTAAACCCGCACCGGAGAGCAGCGCAAGTAATATCCTTGGCAATCGAAGCTCTACGATAATTTGGGCAATAATAGGGTCAACAGCCTGTTCATTCATGGACGGTAACAATGCGTAAACGACATCCGAAAACGCAATTGAAATTGCGCCAAAGCTTAATGCGACGACGATCGATGTGACACAAGCAATAGCGAGTAATACGATGATAAATAATGTTTTAGTCATGGTTTAATTGCTCGCTAAACAATAAATGTGGACGCTTATGCTGAGGATGTTCAATGACATCAACGTTGACTTGATAAATGTCACTAATTCGCGCTGGCGTTAGTACTTCCTGAGGCGATCCTTGAATTACTATTTTACCGTTATTAACTAAGATTATTTCGTCACAACAGGCACTGGCCATATTGAGATCATGCAGGGACACAATAACGCTACAACCAAGTTGCTGAACGCGCTTAAGTAAATCTATTTGATAATGAATGTCTAAATGATTAGTTGGCTCGTCCATGATTAATAATTGATTAGCAAGACTATTTTTATAGCCTAACTGAACGATGGCGCGTGCAATTAATACTCGCTGCTGTTCACCACCTGACAGTGTGTCAAAATCATTGTGCTCTAAATCAGTTAAATCCAATTGTTCAATGGCGGATTTAATAAGGGTATGATCGCTGGCATTGGTATTTTCAAACAGCTTTTTATGGGGAATCAGCCCCATAGCAACGACATCTTTCACTTGATAAGGCATGGGTGCATTAGATTGGCTAACGACAGCAACTTGTTTTGCGACATCGATTGCTGATTGTTGCCAAATGTCACAACCATTAAGTATTACTTTGCCAGCGCTTGGAGTGATAACACGACATAAACTGCGTAATAAGCTGGTTTTTCCACTGCCATTGACGCCAATAACCCCAACGAATTTTCCTTTGTTAATGCTAAAGGAAATGTCATCAAGTATAGTTTTGTTGTTGATGTGCCAGCTAAGCTGACGAACGTCGATGATTGATGACATAGTGATTCAGACGCGTAAGCAGATTCTGCCTCGATGACGTGACAGAGTGTCGCTCACACAAGTACTCCGCTTGAAATAAGGTAAATAGTAAATCAATGCTGGTATCTGGCTTAAGTTAACATGCTCAACCTACTGAGCTGTTAGCGTCACAGTTGCGGGTACAGCCAAGGAATATCACCTTGTTCCCAAACATCAATCACCGCCATTATCGGCGATTTTCATGCCTATGCAAGCTTTTATCTTTCGTTGAGATTTACTCAAATTCACGACGGCCAAAGCAACATCGGATAATACTTATTATTATCAACGGTTATTTGAATCTTCACGACAGCAGCGAAATCGATTTTAAGGGCCGTAATATGTCTATTGTTATGACTATCAAGGTTTAACACTTTGGCTATCAAATAGCGAATAACACCCCCGTGGCATACCATCAGCGTATTTTTATGTCGTGTTAACTGATGTTGCCATGCCCCATCAACTCGTTGGTAAAAATCATTGAGCTGTTCACCATTTGGTACTGTTACATGCCATGGCGTGTGCCAAAATTTGTCCATTTGTGATGGAAATTGTCGATAAAGTTCATCAAAGGATTGGCCATCCCAATCGCCAAAATTCATTTCCGCAATTTGATTCTCAATTGACAGTGGTACTTGCCATTGAGAGGCAATTGTTTTCGCAATCATGCAGCAACGCTGTAGCGGCGACGTCACTACACAATCTATATCGCGTAATTTACTCACTGCCTCTAACATTTGCTGTTTACCACGCGCTGATAACGCAACATCAGTTGCGCCATTAAGGCTTTTGGGAGTAACCGTTTCACCATGGCGTAACAAAGTGATAATAAATTGCTGCATGTGAATTCCTTAAATTAGTAATTTTATTACACAACTCACAGCTTTTAGCTGGATTATCCGTTATAAAGTTACCATAATCATAAAAACAGGCTCAGTGAAAGCCATTTAGTCAAACTGTGCGTTGACAGGAGAATACAACCCCATGAAAAATCGTCAAGCGTTACCTAGCTGGAAGTTTCTTACACAACATGCTGTTGAGATGAAGTCAAAACATCTCAATAACCTATTTGCGGGAGACAAGCAGCGCTTTGATAAGTTTTCAATAAAACTGCCACACCTATTATTCGATTATTCAAAGAATTTGGTGACTGATGAAACCATGGCTGGGTTAATTAACTTAGCGAAAGAGTGCGATATCGAAGATTGGCGCGAACGAATGCTGAGTGGGGAAAAGATTAACCAAACAGAGCAACGTGCTGTATTGCATACGGCGCTACGTGATCGCAGCGGAAAAGATCTCATTGTTGATGGTGAGAATGTTACACAGACTATTAATGCTGAACTTGAAAAAATGGAAGCCTTTGTACGAAAAGTGCGTCAAGGCGACTGGAAAGGATATAGCGGAAAACGTATCACCGATGTTGTTAATATTGGCGTAGGTGGTTCAAACCTTGGCCCACAAATGGTGACGGAAGCATTAAAGCACCACAATGACAGCACCGTTAATGTTCATTACATCTCTAATGTTGATGGCGCGCAAATTGCTGAAGTTTTACGCCCCCTAAACCCTGAAAACGTGCTGTTTATTGTTTCTAGTAAAACATTTACGACTACTGAGACAATCACTAATGCGAAGACTGCACGTGCTTGGTTGACCTCATCATCGTTTGATGATGAAGCGGTTAAACATCATTTTGTGGCGGTAACGTCTAATCTTGAGAATGCGACGGCATTTGGTATTCACCCAGATAACTTATTCTCGATGTGGGACTGGGTTGGCGGTCGTTTCTCATTATGGTCGGCGATTGGCTTACCAATTGCACTAGATATGGGCTTTGAAAAATTCATGCAGTTGCTAGAAGGGGCTCATGAAATGGATCAACATTTCATTGAAACGCCGTTAGAGCAAAATACGCCAGTGATTTTGGCGTTAATTAGTCTATGGAATACCACTTTCTTAGGGTGCCAATCACAAGCTATTTTACCGTATGATCAAACGCTTCATATGCTGGCGGCGTATTTGCAACAGGCAGAAATGGAATCTAATGGTAAATCAGTAAGCTGGATGGGTGAAGATATCGAATATCAAACTGTGCCTTCAATTTGGGGCGGCGTTGGTATTAATGGCCAGCATGCGTTTTATCAATACTTACATCAAAGCAAAAATGTTATTCCGGCAGACTTTATTGGTTCAATTGAGAGCACGACGCCAGTGAAAGGGCATCATGAAACGCTAATGAGTAATTTCTTTGCCCAAACAGAAGCACTAATGTGTGGTGTGAATGAGCAACAGGTACGTGAAGATTTAAAAGCGAAAGGCCGTACTCAAGCGTATATCGATAAGTTGGCGCCTCATAAAGTGCACCAAGGTAACCGTCCTACAAATACGATTTTGCTGGACCGAATTGATCCTAAAAGTATGGGCGCGCTAATTGCGTTATATGAACATAAGATTTTTGTGCAAGGTATTATTTTACAAATTTGTTCATTTGACCAATGGGGCGTTGAGTTAGGGAAAGGGTTAGCTGTTAAGATCCAAGCCGAATTAGCACAAGATGGCGAGGTAGGTGAGCACGATTCATCGACAACTAATCTGATCAATTATTACAAAGAAATGCGTTACGGCAGTTAGCCCTTAAGCGTAAAAAAAACGCCGCTATGACTGCGAAGTCATAGCGGCGTCTTGTTATTAGTCTATGGGTTGTTGCAATGTCAACATGTCACATAAAGTGGCATATTGTTTTTGATCTAAGGGATCAAATTTGATGACGGAATTACGCAAACTTGAACTCATGATAGTACTTTGAATTTCGACTCGTTGATCTTTACTGTTAAAAAGACTGACTCTCACCCGATTATTTTTTAGTTCATTAAAGTTGGTGTTAACTTTAATGCCTCCCAAATTAATTTCATACTCATCGCAAAACTCAGGTACACCTTGTTCGGTATAGACAATAGCTTCAATATGATCGACATTTTTTACTGCAACGCGAACACCTTCACGACGACAGTCTTGTTCTGGCATGTGCCCCTCCACTAGATGTTTCACTTCTCGATTAATAGTAGTCAACAATTTAAATATCGTGATGTTTTTTTACTTTTATTGGTTGTTTTTTGTTCGAGTTAATGGGTTGAGTTCAAAGATTAACACTGCAGGCTGGTAACAAATTTAGGTAAATGATAGATTGTGGAAAATTTGCGAGCTAAATTCGCAGCATCATAAAATTGAGAATAAAGAGTAATGAGTCTAACTACACGTCAAGCTAGCGCTACCCAAGATAGCCTACTTCGGGTCTTCACTGTCCCTGAAGAGAAGGAATCGACGTTAAGTAGAATTGAGCAAGAGATATCAGAAAACCTCGAGGGTTTTTTGCAATCTCACATTGTGGCTGTCGAAAAAGATCTCGCCGAGGTCGAAAAAGACTTTGCTGACGCGACTATTCCTAGTGATCCGATTTTTGTTTCACAACAAGCTGATTTTCTATTGGAAAAATTAGTTGCCCATTCCGTTCATACCGCTTCCCCAAGTTTTGTCGGACACATGACCTCGGCATTACCTTATTTTATGTTGCCGCTTTCAAAGATTATGATCGCGCTCAATCAGAATTTAGTAAAAACCGAAACGTCAAAATCATTCACGCCATTAGAACGCCAAGTCATTGGTATGTTACATCGTCTTGTTTATGACAGTGATGATGGCTTTTACAATACCTTTATGCACGATCAAAACCACGCGTTAGGCGCATTTTGTTCTGGCGGAACCGTTGCTAATATTACGGCGTTGTGGGCTGCACGTAACAATGCCTTCGCGCCTACTGAAGATTATCCTGGTATTCAGAAAACTGGTTTAATGGGCGGTTTACTTTATTATGGGTATCGTGGTGCGGCTATTTTAGTGAGTGAACGGGGTCATTATTCATTAAAGAAAACAGCTGATGTTTTAGGATTAGGTACTGATAACATTATTGCTGTACCGACGAATGACAATAATCAGATTTGCTTGACGTCGCTCGAGAAGAAATGCCAAGAACTTGTTGATAATAAAATTAAGATCTTAGCCCTAGTTGGTGTGGCAGGTACAACGGAAACTGGAACCGTTGACCCACTCAATGAGATGGCTGATATTGCAGAGCAATACAACTGTCATTTTCATGTGGATGGAGCGTGGGGCGCCCCAACATTATTTTCTAAGAAATATGCACCACTGCTCGCAGGTATTGAACGTGCAGACTCAGTAACTATTGACGCTCATAAACAACTTTATGTGCCAATGGGCGCTGGTATCGTTGTCTTTAAATCACCGTCTGTATTAAGTGGTGTCGAGCATCATGCAAACTACATTATTCGTAAAGGCTCAAAAGATTTAGGCAGTAAAACCCTTGAAGGTTCACGTCCGGGTATGGCAATGCTTGTGCATTCTGGACTCAAGATCCTTGGCCGAAGTGGTTATGAACTGCTTATTGAAGAAGGTATTAACAAAACTCATCGTTTTGCTGCAATGATTAAAAACCATTCTGAATTTGAATTGTGTAATGAGCCAACACTTAATATTTTAACCTATCGTTATTGCCCGCAGTGGGTGACCGAACATTTAAAAACGTGTGATGACGCATCTAGGATTGCGATCAATGATTTATTAAATCGCTTTACGAAGTACTTACAAAAAATTCAACGTGGGCACGGTAAAGCGTTTGTTTCCCGTACTAAGCTGACACCATCATATTATCAATACCAATCAATTATTGTTTTTCGCGTTGTGTTAGCCAATCCTTTAACTAGCGATGATATCTTAGCGGATATTTTAGCTGAGCAAGTGGTACTGGCTAATGATGATAATGAACATACCTTTATGTCTCAATTACGCGCATTAGTTGAAGCGGGTTAATTTACGTAATCCGCCGTATTTTATTTATTTGAAATGCCCATTCGCGCTGGATTAATTGCAGCGCTAGGTAATCGCTGCGTTTGTGACAAGTGATGTTGATAAATAACTGCATATGCGAGTACATTTTTGACATAAGAGCGAGTCTCTCGATAGGGAATACTCTCTACCCATTGGTCTTGAGCTAACTCTTTCTTTATCCAATGTTTTACACGATGTGGACCCGCGTTGTAGGCTGCGGCTGCGACAGCTAGGTTATTATCAAATCGCCCTAACATATCGCTCAGATATGCCGTACCCAACTTAATATTGAGGGATGGTTCATGCAGTTGTTTGCGTGAATAATACAAAACACCGTCTTTCTTAGCTTGTAGTTTTGCAGTCCCGGGCATTAATTGCATTAGGCCACGAGCGCCTGCACTTGATGTGGCGTCTTTTAAAAAGGCACTCTCTTGACGAGCGATTGCTAACGGCCAGCTTAGGGTCATGTCTTGTGCCTTAGCTTGATCGACGAAGTCGCGCTGATGGGGCATTGGAAACCTTAAATCTAGATCGTCTCTTTGCTCAGTCATAGTCAACGTTATAATCGCGCGATTGTGCCATTGCCATTCATTGGCAATGTGCGCCGCTGCAACACGCTGCTCTTCGGTTAGCGGTTTTACGAGTTGATACCATTCTCGGCGTGCTGGTAAATCATCGCCTAATAGATAAAACTCACTTGCACGGCGTAGATAATCATTGTTTTTCAGCGCCGAAATAATGGCGTGATCTTTAGCGAGTTCTCGGTGATTTAAACTGTAACTTTGCCCAAGCTTGTCACTTGCCAAGAATCCATAATATCGACGTTTTTTAGCAATCTCGCTATATAAGGTATTCGCTGTTTCTTTATTTCCTAGTTTTTCTAGTGAGGTTGCGTACCAATATTGCCATTCCAATGGCGCATCAATACTCTGGTAGTGAGCCATGTATAGTTCACTGATAGTCGCCCATTGGTTAATGGTGACTAAATGTCGCAAAATCTGTTCTTGTTTAGCTGCATTTAACGTACTCCACGTGATGTGGGAGAGTGCAAACTGCGCTGATTCTTTTTCTTTTAGCATGGCTCGTAGAGCAATATTGTTTATTAACTGATGACGCGTCTTTTCAGTAAAACCAATATGTTTTTCAATGTTATCGATGAGCGTAATTGCCTTATCAATGTCACGATAAGTTATACGTTCGATTGCTATTTTCATGGCGATATTCGCAAAGTGCCCACGTTTCTTCCAGTAATGGGATTTCGAGACCATTTGAGGCTTGTTATAGAGTTTTTTCCAATAAAGGTAGGTTGCTTTGTCTTTAGCGTTGAGGGATTTAGCAAGGTATTTTGCAAGGCGACCTTCGCGTTTCTTAAGGGTGAGTTCAATGCGTTGCAATGTGAGTTGGCTGGTTTGCTTTCCCGCCTTTTGCCAGCGCTTAATAATATAATCACATTGTTTAGGTAAAGAACTGCCTGTTAACCATAAAGAATCAACTTGCGCGAGTGCTTCTTGTTGTTGTTTCGATTTATAAAGGGCTGTTAACTGCATGCATTGGTAAGACGTTCGATCTCCGGGGCGATACAACGCGATGACGTCTTGCCATTGGCGCTTTTTAAATTTCTTTTTCAGGGCCAACACACGCAAACTGTGTTTAAAGGGCAATTTCTTGTAGGTCGTTAGAAAAGCATTAATGTCTTCTACAGAACGTTTTTCTAATTGGCGTTTAAATAACGATAACTGAAGATAAGGATAGAGCGGGTAATCTTTTAAGGCATTAATTTGCTGGCGTAACTGCTTAGGAACTGCTTTACGTGATGATAATTTATCCAGTGTCTGTCTTACTTCATCAAACTCAGCGCGCTGTGTTTCAAGATTATTTACTGGAGTAGCCGATACAGAAATTGCTAGCGAATAAGAGAAGAGGGCTAGCGAGAAAAATCGGGTAAACATTTTTAGTCCTTAGGTTGTCCTTGCCATGGATTGGTTATCATGGCAGTTTTTTGAGAAAACACCAATGCTCTGGAGAGTTAATTATGGTCTAACCTCTCTATTAATCGGGTTATCGAGAGATATCAATGTCTCAGTAGATTGAATTTCGTTAATCGCCTGAATTTTATCAATCAATACGCGCTGTAAATGATCGATAGACTTGGCCATAATTTTTACAAATATATTGTAGTGTCCGGTGGTGTAATAGGCTTCAAGTACTTCCTCAATATCATTGAGTTTGTTAATGGTTGGTTTGTAGTCACCAGCCGTTTTTAAATTGATGCCGATGAAACAACACACATCATAACCCAATGCTTTTTCATTGAGCTCAACTTTGGTTCTCGCAATGATGCCTGCTTGGCGCATCTTCTCAATTCGAACATGAACCGTTGCTGGACTTACCGCTAACTTTTTACCTAATTCTGCATAAGGTGTTCTGGCGTTGTCCTTTAGTGCACTAAGGATATTTTTATCAAGATTATCGATTTGATACTGTTTGTTCATAAAAAGTCACATTAATTAGATAATATTCACTAAAAGTGTCTTTATGGTAAATGAATTTGGTTATTTAAGATAATTATATTTTGAATGCTTGTTAAATGTTGTGTTTTAGTTGATTATCACCGCATGTTCTAAGCGGGCCTTGCTCGTGAGTGTTATTCGATTAGCTGTACCTTTTTGGGGTTTTAGTAAAAGAACTACTCAGCACCTAGAAACCTGGCGGTTTTCTAGGTGCTTTTTTTTGGACTTTTTTTGATAAAGCTACTGTTTATTTGATTTGAGTGCGCGGTGTTTTACCTGTAATGGGGTTACGCGATCGACAATCGCTTGTTTTTGAGTATTGGAAGATGTTGACCAGCTGATGATTTCATCAAGGGTTCGAAAGCATCCTTGGCAAATTTCTTCGTCATCTAGTTTGCAGTTGGCAATACATGGGGAACGTACACTATGATCCATAACTGTCCAGTCTTAGTTAATACCCGAGCTTTGAGATAAGCATCTTCAATAGCAACGAGTATATTATTATTAGGCAATCACAGTTTTTGTCATTGCTGCTATTTAAATTATTCTAAAAACCGCTGCCAGTTGTGTCAAATCGTCAGTCAATGATATATTGCCACTACGACTTTGAACTACCGTAATTATTGAATAACAACGTGAATAGCAAAGATATTTTAAATTCCTACCATACTCACTTATCTGACAGCGACCAAACGGTGAATATTGGGCGTGACTTAGCGTTATGTATGACACATGCAACAACGGTGTTTTTACACGGTGATTTAGGCGCTGGCAAGACTACATTTACTCGTGGCTTTGTACAAGCACTAGGTCATCAAGGCAACGTTAAGAGTCCTACTTATACCTTAGTTGAGCCCTATGAGGTTGCTGACTGGCAAGTTTATCATTTTGATTTGTACCGCTTGGCAGATCCAGAAGAGCTTGAGTTTATGGGGATCAGGGATTATTTTTCAGACAAGAGTTTATGTTTAATTGAGTGGCCACAACGAGGTTTTGGCTTGTTGCCACAAGCCGATGTCGAACTGTGGTTAACGTATGTCGATAGTGAACGTGAAATTAAGTTTGAGGCCAATACGGACAATGGTCGTGCAGTGCTTAACGCATTAAAACAACGGAGAATTTAGTATTTTGAGAACGCTGCTGTTATTAGTTTTAGTTTGTTTTTCACTGAGTGTCAGTGCAGCCAATAAGCTGCAAGATGTACGTGTATGGCCGTCACCAGACAAGTTTCGAGTGGTATTTGATTTAACCGAAAAGCCAGAGTTTAGTCATTTTAATCTCACCAACGGTCATCGTTTAGTCATTGATTTTAAAAAAACCTCGTTAACCGCAAATCTAAAAAAATTAAAAATTAGCAGCGACTTAGTGACGCGCATTCGAACGAGTCGAGCACCTAAAAAGGGAATGCTGCGCTTGGTTATCGATTTGAAACGCGGGATCAAACCGCGCATTTTCTCTCTACCGCCGACTGGGCCTTATGGTGACCGCCTAGTCGTTGACCTCCCTAAAAAGGCGGTTGTTAAAACACCCGCCAAAAAAGTTGCGACGGCAGTTAAAACCAGTCAAGACAGAGCAAAGCAAAAACGCGATATCGTGATTGCTATTGATGCAGGTCATGGTGGTGAAGATCCTGGTTCTATTGGCCCAAGCGGGCGATATGAAAAAACTGTTACGTTAGCCATATCAAAAATGCTAGCTAAACGACTCAATGCAACAAAGGGAATTAAAGCGGTATTGACACGAAGTGGTGATTATTATGTTGGTTTAAATAAGCGGTCTGCGATTGCCCGTAAAGCATCATCTGATTTGTTAGTGTCAATTCACGCTGATGCTTTTACCTCGCGAAAACCCCATGGTGCATCAGTACTATTACAATCGAATAAACGAGCGGATACAGAAGTTGGTCGGGTATTAGAAAATAATGAGCGTCATTCTGAGTTACTTGGTGGTGTTGGCGAAATTATTGAGTCGAATGAAAATAGTAAATATTTGGCGCGCACACTAATAGACATGTCGATGGAGCATGCTAAAGTTGAGAGCTATAGTATTGCTACAGATATTCTAAAGAACCTTAGCCGTGTCACTCATCTGCATAAGAAGAAACCTGCTTTAGCAAGCTTAGGCGTGCTTAAGTCACCTGACTTTCCATCACTCTTGGTTGAAACTGGCTTCATTTCTAATGTTCAAGAAGAGAAAAAGCTATTCAGCAAAAAGCATCGCGAAAAAATGGTAGATGCCATTTATCGCTCCGTTGTAAGTTATTTTAAGAGTAAGGCATTAGAAGGCACTTATTTCGCAAACTATCGTCCGAAGCAGCATAAAGTTGTGCGCGGAGATTCCCTATCGATGTTGGCAAAACGCTATAAAACATCAATATCAAAAATTAAAAAGCACAATGCTATGCGCTCAGATGTGTTGCGTATTGGGCAAGTGCTTAAGATACCTCAAAGTTAATATGGCCATAGAATTATTATCGCCTCGTTTGGCGAACCAAATTGCGGCTGGTGAAGTTGTTGAACGACCAGCATCTGTCGTCAAAGAGCTCGTTGAAAATGCGCTTGATGCAGGTGCAACGCAAATTATTATTGATATTGAAAAGGGCGGCAGTAAGCAGATCCGTATTCGCGACAATGGATGTGGGGTTGAAAAATCACAATTAACACTCGCATTATCTCGCCATGCAACAAGTAAAATATCTCATTTAGATGATCTACACTCAATTGTTTCATTGGGCTTTCGTGGGGAAGCACTAGCCAGTATTAGCTCCGTGAGTCGTTTAACCTTCACATCAAAAACAGAACAGCAAAATGAAGCGTGGCAGGCTTTCGCTCAAGGTCGAGAAATGGGGGTTGAAATTACACCGGCAGCTCATCCAGTAGGGACGAGTGTTGAAGTTAATGATTTGTTTTTTAATACCCCAGCACGTCGCCGTTTTTTGCGGACTGAAAAGACAGAATTCAATCATATTGATGAACTCATTAAACGCTTTGCATTAAGTCGATTTGATGTGGAGTTTGTGCTCAAGCACAACCAAAAGATGTTGCGAAATTTAAAAGTCGCGTCAACGACAGCGCAAAAAGAGCGGCGTGTTGCGGCGATTTGTGGCAATCGATTTATTGATAACGCTATTGCCATAGATAATGATCATAACGATATTAAAATTTCAGGCTGGCTCGGCCTACCACACGCATGTCGAACGACCAATGATACGCAGTTTTGTTATGTTAATGGGCGCATGATGCGAGATAAGCTTATCAATCATGCGATTCGTCAAGCCTACCAAGATTGGCTGCCTGAAGGGATGGTACCTAGTTATGTACTCTATATTGATATAGAGCCAACTCAAGTTGACGTTAATGTTCATCCGGCAAAACACGAAGTACGTTTTCATCAATCACGGATGATTCATGACCTGATTCACCAAGTGCTAAGTAGCGGTTTGTCACAGGCAATGACCTTGAATAATAGTGCCTCACAGGCACCGAGTTCGTTATCTCAACCAGCACAAGTTAACGCACCGGCTCATCAATATACGCCTGCTCATGATAATTCAGATGCTGTGGCGCCTATCTCTTTTGATGACTTGACTGACTCTGTCTCTGCACCATCTCAATCACGTACGCCAATGCCGAATTATCAGCCACAATATACGCCAGCTCATAGCGCTGGAGATATTCGCCAAGGGGCAAATGCTTATGCGCATTTGTTGGCTGATACAGCGGAGTTTGAAGCTCCATTCCCTAATACTATTTCTCACGTTGATGCGAATAAATCATCAAGTTCCAATGACGTAGCCGATAAAATTTTTGGTAATTTAATTGATGTTGTAGAAGGTGATTATCTACTGGTGAGTAACGAAGGTACTGTCGAATTGGTTAATCTACCTAAGCTCACTCAGTGGATCGAGAGTCGATATTTACAAGCAAGATGGCAACAAGGACTGACATCGCAACCGCTATTATTACCAGTTTCCATTAAACTGAATAGTTCGCTTCTTGACCAATTAGCAAATCACGGCCAACTTTTCCGCCGCTTAGGTATTGATATTTCAGTTCGTCGTCCCCAGATTATTGTAAAGCAAGTACCAGCCCAGTTAAGAAATCAGGATATTGCGCAGTTAGTGCCGCAACTGCTTGAAATGTTAGACAAGCAGCAATACTTGCCTGATGATGAGTTAACACCACTCATTTGTGATTGGCTTGCGAGTATTACGCAGATAAACTTTGATTTATCGGCAGCCCGCGCTTTGCTAGGCAAGGGCATAGAATTTTACGATGAATTAATCGAGGTACGTGACCAGTTTGTTGCGCCACTTGATTTTAGTGCAACCATTCAGACATTAACGAAAAGCGATTAATTTTTAATGAGCAATTGTCAACACACATTACCTAAGGCCATTTTTTTAATGGGACCGACGGCTAGTGGAAAAACTGAATTAGCTATTCGATTAAGTGAACAGCACAATTGCGAGATTATTTCCGTTGATTCAGCACTCATTTATAAAGGATTTGATATTGGCAGTGCAAAGCCTACTCAAGAAGAGCAGGCACGTGCGCCACACGCATTAATTGATATTTTAGATCCTAGCATTGCATACTCTGCTGCTGATTTCAGGCGTGACGCACTTGCATTAATGAATGACATTACACAACGTGGAAAGACGCCATTGCTAGTGGGCGGCACCATGATGTACTTTAAAGCATTGTTAGATGGTTTATCACCTTTGCCGAAGGCGGATCCTAAAATTCGTCAAGAAATTGAAGAGCAGGCCGATAAGCATGGATGGCAATGGATACATCAACAGCTTGAAGAAGTTGATTCACAAGCGGCTAAACGTATACACCCTAACGATCCACAACGGTTATCGCGTGCGTTAGAAGTGTATCGTATTAGCGGAAAGTCTATGACAGAATTGACACAAACAGTTGATAATGATTTGCCATTTGATATTGTACAATTTGCTATTTATCCGCCGGAACGTTCACAGCTGCACGAACGAATTGAACTTCGTTACAAGCAAATGCTTGATTTAGGATTTGAACAAGAAGTGAGAGCGTTGCACCAACGTGAAGATTTGCATGTTGACATGCCATCTATTCGCTGTGTAGGTTATCGTCAAATGTGGGACTATATTGAAGGCAATATAGATTATGATGAAATGGTCTACCGCGGAATAGTTGCGACGCGTCAATTAGCTAAACGCCAGATGACTTGGTTGCGCGGATGGGATAAGCTTAATACATTACAAACACCTATGGGCGACAATGCTGAGGAAACTTTAGCGTCGAACATGAAAGTGATATTAGATTCGTTGAACTAATTAGCAGAAAAAACTCTGAAGTATTGAGTTTTAGATTAGTTTGTTAAGAATAATAAAAACATAAATTACAACAACATAAAAAGGATTAGCTATGGCTAAGGGACAATCGTTACAAGACCCATTTCTAAATGCACTTCGCCGTGAACGCTGCCCGGTAGCGATTTACTTGGTAAATGGCATTAAACTTCAAGGCCAAATTGAGTCATTTGACCAATTTGTTATTTTACTGCGCAATACCGTGAGCCAAATGGTTTATAAACACGCTATTTCAACTGTTGTGCCTGCACGACCGTTTAACGCGCATCAGCAGCCTCAATTAGATGAGTCGGCTGAAAGTAGCGAAAGCTAAGGAAACATTTTTTGTTTGATCGTTTTGAGACCGGCGAACAGGCGGTCCTTGTTCATATAGATTTTTCATCAGAAGACGATCGCGAAGACTTAGAAGAATTAGAGCTGCTTGTATCGTCTGCAGGGGTTACAACCTGCGGAACGGTAACAGGCAGTCGTCAATTTGCACAAGCTAAGTTTTTCGTGGGCAGTGGTAAAGCACAAGAAATAGCAGATACAGTGGCTGCATTGAAAGCCGATGTTGTTATTTTTAATCATGCATTAACACCGTCACAAGAAAGAAATCTCGAAGCATTGTGTCAATGCCGAGTATTAGATCGTACCTCTCTTATTTTAGATATCTTTGCCCAACGTGCGAGAACTCATGAAGGTAAACTTCAAGTTGAATTAGCACAGTTGCGTCATATTTCTACTCGACTGATCCGTGGTTGGACTCACCTTGAGCGTCAAAAAGGTGGTATTGGTTTACGTGGTCCAGGTGAAACTCAGCTAGAAACCGATAGACGTTTATTACGTGGCAGGATCAAAAATATTCTGGGTCGTTTAGACAAGGTGTCCAAACAACGAGAGCAGGGGCGACGTTCCCGTTCTCGTGCTGAAGTACCAACAGTATCACTTGTTGGGTATACCAATGCTGGAAAATCGACACTTTTTAATCGTATAACCGATGCATCGGTTTATGCTGCTGATCAGCTTTTTGCGACACTGGATCCTACGCTGCGCAAAATTGAAATAGATGATGTTGGCGATGTTATTTTGGCCGATACCGTAGGTTTTATACGTCATTTACCTCATGATCTAGTTGCGGCGTTTCAGGCGACTTTGCAAGAAACTCAAGAAGCTGACTTATTACTGCATGTAATTGATGTTGCCGACCCTCGAAAACTAGATAATATAGAGCAAGTTACTAGTGTTTTATCGCAAATTGATGCCGATGAAATCCCACAATTATTGGTGTGTAATAAAATCGATGCACTCGATGAGCCGTTAACACCACGTATTGACCGTGACGATGAAGGAACACCTATTCGCGTTTGGATTTCGGCGCAGCAAGGGTTAGGTATGGATCTATTACCTATCGCCTTGACTGAATTACTGGCGGGAAAAATTGTCCAACATCAGTTGCAATTGCCTGTACATGTTGCTGGAAAATTCAAAGGTATGTTCTACAAATCTGACTTTGTCATGTCAGAAGATTATGACGACGATGGAAATATGATTTTGGCTGTACGGCTACCACTGGTAGACTGGAACAAATTCTTAAAAAGAACTGATAACGAGTTGTCACAATATATTAAAGTGACACCTCAATAATAAATTTACTTATAGAAACTGGAGTGATTATGGCCTGGAATGAGCCTGGAAATAAGGACAAAGATCCTTGGGGCAATAAAGGTGGTAAAGATCAAGGTCCACCAGATCTTGGTGACGTCTTTAATGATTTAAACAAGAAATTCGGTGGAATTTTTGGTGGTAAATCAGGAAAAACAGGCAATGGCGGTGGTTTGTCAGGTGCTGGTCTTATGCTTATTCTTGCCCTTGCTGTTGTTGTATGGGGCGTTAGTGGTTTTTACACCATTAAGGAAGCTGAGCGCGGTGTAGTATTGCGTTTTGGTGAAGTTGCGGGCGAAGTTGAACCGGGTCTGCACTGGAAACCAACCTTTGTTGATACTGTTGTTCCTGTCGATATTGAAGCGATTCGTTCGTTGCCAGCAGCTGGCTTTATGCTGACACGTGATGAAAATGTTGTTCGGGTTGAAATGGACGTGCAATACCGTGTAATAAACCCTGAAAGCTATTTATTTAGTGCCGTCGATCCTGCTAATTCACTAAGTCACGCAACGGATAGTGCACTGCGTTATGTTGTTGGTCATACAACGATGGATGATTTGTTAACCACGGGTCGTGAACTTGTGCGCCAACAGACTGAAGTTGAACTGAAAAAAATTATTGAATCTTATAATTTAGGTCTAACGATTGTTGACGTTAACTTCTTGCCTGCTCGCCCACCTGAAGAGGTGAAAGGCTCATTTGATGATGCGATTGCGGCACAAGAAGATGAAGAACGTTACATTCGTGAAGCAGAAGCCTATGCGTTAAGTATTGAGCCTCGCGCTCGTGGTCAAGTACGTCGTTTGCAACAAGAAGCTAAAGCATATAAAGAACAACAAGTGTTACAAGCGAAAGGTGAAGTAGCGCGTTTTGAAAAGCTACTACCTGCTTATCAGAATGCTAAAACTGTTACTCGCGAACGTATCTACCTTGATACTATTGAAGAAGTTTACAGCAATACGAATAAAGTCATGGTTGATGTTGAAGGTGGTAATAACATGATGTACCTACCACTTGACCAAATTCTTAAGCAACATAAAGCGCCAGCGCCAAAACGTAGCATGGTTGATAATGTGGTTATCCCTAAGACAACTACTTCATCAGTAAATGATCCTCAGCGTGGTTATTCACGTGATTCATCACGTCAAGGGAGAAACTAAACCATGGTTCGTATTATTATAATTTTACTTAGTGCGGCAGTTATTTTTGCCTATTCATCACTATACGTAATCTATGAAGGTCAACGCGGTATTATCGTTCGTTTCTCTGCTGTGTTAAAAGATGCCAACGATCAAACTGAAGTTGTTAAACCTGGTCTTCACATGAAATTACCATTGTTTGACTCTGTACGTGTCTTAGATGCACGTATCCAAACACTTGATGGCGATCCAGATCGTTTTGTAACATCAGAAAAGAAAGATTTAATCGTTGATTCTTACGTGAAATGGCGCATTAAAGACTTCGCTACTTATTACTTACGTACTGGTGGTGGTAACAAGTTTAACGCTGAAAACATTTTGAAGCAGAAAATCAGTGATGGTTTACGTAGCTCATTTGGTACCCGTACTATTTCACAAATTGTTTCTGGCGAACGCAGCGAATTAATGGATGAGGCGCTAAAAGAAGCAGCAGTAAAAGCTGAAGATATTGGTGTTGAATTAGTTGATATGCGTGTTAAACAAATCGAACTACCACAAGCAGTTCGAAGCAGTATTTATCAACGTATGCGTGCTGAGCGTTTAGCGGTAGCGAAAGAGCACCGTTCTAAAGGTAAAGAGCAATCTGAAATTATCCGTGCTGATATCGATGCTAAAGTGGCAATCATGCTAGCCAATGCTGATTCTCAAGCGCGTATTACACGTGGTGAAGGTGACGCTGAGGCCGCAGGGATTTACGCAAATTCTTACGGTAAAGATCCTGAGTTCTTTAGCTTTCTTCGTTCGATGGACGCCTATAAGAAATCATTTGGTAATTCATCAGATGTGATGGTTGTTAAACCAGATAATGATTTCTTCAAGTATATGAAAAATCCTAACGCTAAATAAACCGTTAGTTTTTAAGAAAAAACCCAGCTTATTGCTGGGTTTTTTGTTTTAAGTCAATTTACTACTAATGAGTAATGGCAATCTGAATTTGCGCTGTTATTGTATCGCCCCATTTAATATGGGCCTTAGGGCCTTGGTATTCATTGTTTAAGATTTTTGGATTCTAGATGGACTTTTCTAAACTAAGCGTTAAATCCCGCCTATTAGCTGGCTTTGGTTTGCCAGCTCTTTTCATGGTAGCTATTGCTATTTACTCCGCCAACAAGATGGCCTCGTTGTCATACATGACAGACAGACTTTACAATCATCCGTTTGCTGTGAGTACTTCTGTACTTAAGATTGAAGTGGCAATTACAGCAATGCACCGTTCGATGAAAGATATCGTATTGGCAAAAGGTGACATTCAGCGACGTAATGCGATGTCAGCATTAAATGACGCTGAAAAGAAAATGTATGACCAATTCAATTTATTGAGTGAACGATTTTTAGGTGACAAAACAAACATTGATAATGTGAAATCACTGATTGTTCAGTGGAAACCGCTACGCGATAAAGTGATTAAGTTGGTGAGTGAAGGAAAACGTCAATCGGCGGCTAATGTCACCAAAAACGAAGGCAAAGAGCATGTCGAAAAAATTTATAAAGGCTTACTCTACCTTGAAGAATTTGCGTTTGAGAAGGCCGCTGAGTTTGTTGATAACGCACATGAAGAGCTCATTACAACAGAAATAGGTTTTGGTGTTTTCGTCTTTATTACTTTAATTATAGTAACAATTGTGGGGTTAGTTATTACAAGAGGCATCGTTGTGCCACTTGGTGGGGAGCCAAACCGACTTAGCGAAATTTCCAATGCTATTGCAAAAGGGGATTTAACATCGACTTTCAGGGAGTCAAAGCGCTCTGGTATTTATCTGGCAATGGCGCAAATGCAAGCTCGATTAAACGGCCTATTAGGGGATGTATTTAACGCGACACAATCACTAGAAACACAGGCACAACAAGTGGCAAAAATATCACAGCAGACAAGCTCGACTATTAATGACGAGCGCCAACAAACAGAACTCGTCGCCTCTGCGATTACGCAAATGAGTGCCAATGTTGACCATGTTGTAAATTCTGCGCAGGCTACGGCATCTGCTGCTAAAGAGGTTTCTGATGAAGCGCTAAATGGGCAACATGTTGTCGCTAAAACAGTTAATTCAATTATGACTATGCAGCAGCAGGTTGAGAGCACCACTGCAAATATTCGTGAACTGGTTAACTACAGCAATAGTATTGGCGCCGTTGTTGATGTGATCAAAGGTATTTCAGAGCAAACTAATTTGTTAGCGCTTAACGCGGCCATTGAAGCCGCTCGTGCAGGCGAGCAAGGACGAGGTTTTGCTGTCGTAGCCGATGAAGTAAGGCAGCTTGCGCAACGAACGAATCATTCAACACAAGATATTCAAAATATGATTACTAAGCTTCAAGTCGATGCTGAAGAGTCTGCTAAGCAGATGGAAACAACATTAGCGCTTGCTGGTGATACATCTGCGAATGCGAAAAATACCGATGAGGTGCTTAATGGCATCATTGTTGGTATCAATAAAATTAGCACAATGAATGGCGAGATGGCTGAAGCGATAGCGCAGCAATCTGCAGTGGCAAGTGAAATAGAAATTAGTATCACTAAGATCAGCGATATGTCGGTTGAAACGTCATCAGGTGCATCAAATTCGCATAGTGCGAGTCAACAAGTCTTGGAATTGGTGTCGCAGCTAAATACGTCCGTTTCAACCTTTAAATTAAAAAATTAATAAAAATTAGCCAGTTAAAAGTTAATCTTAAGCAAGTCAATTCAAGGGCTAACTGCCCTTGATTGGTGCATATTTTATTAAGCGGATAAATGTGAACTTATTGCTAGATCTGGCGCAAAAATCTGTTAGAATTCCGCTTTAATTTCAAACCGTGAACAAAACAATGGCAAATAATGTAGTTGTGCTCGGCACCCAATGGGGCGACGAGGGTAAAGGTAAGATTGTTGATCTATTAACTGACAGCGCTAAATACGCAGTTCGTTATCAAGGTGGTCACAATGCTGGTCATACACTAGTAATTGATGGTGAAAAAACTGTTCTTCACCTTATTCCTTCTGGCATTTTACGTGATGACTTAATGAGCATCATCGGTAATGGCGTAGTCTTATCTCCTGCTGCACTGCTTGAAGAAATGAAAATGCTTGAAGCGCGTGGTGTTCCAGTTCGCGATCGTCTTCGCATCAGTGAAGCATGTCCATTAATTCTTCCTTATCACATTGCACTTGACCAAGCGCGTGAAGTTGCCCGTGGTAACAAAGCAATTGGTACTACAGGTCGTGGTATCGGTCCTGCGTATGAAGACAAAGCTAGCCGCCGTGCATTACGTGTTGGCGATTTGTTTGATACAGAAAAATTTGCAGCTAAGTTAAAAGAAGTAATGGAATACCACAACTTCGTATTAACTAACTACTACAAAGTAGATGGCGTTGATTACCAAAAGACGCTAGATGAAACGTTAGAAGTTGCTGACTTACTAAAATCTATGGTTGTGGATGTTACTGAATTACTTGATAACGCTCGTAAGACTGGCGAAAAAATCATGTTTGAAGGTGCACAAGGTACATTACTAGATATTGACCACGGTACATACCCATACGTAACTTCATCAAACACTACGGCTGGCGGTGTTGCTACTGGTACTGGTTTTGGCCCATGTCACGTTGAGTATGTGTTAGGTATTATCAAAGCTTACACAACACGTGTTGGATCTGGTCCTTTCCCTACAGAACAATTTAACGATATCGGTCAATACTTGGCTGACAAAGGCCATGAAGTTGGTGCAACGACTGGTCGTGGCCGTCGTTGTGGTTGGTTAGATTTAGTGGCAATGCGCCGCGCTATCCAATTAAACAGTATCACTGGTTTATGTCTAACTAAATTAGACGTATTAGATGGTATTGAAGAACTTAACCTTTGTACTGGTTACAAACTAGAAGATGGTACAGTAACTAACGTTGCACCAATGTCAGCTGATGACTTTGAGAAAGTAACGCCAGTTTACGAAACGATGCCTGGTTGGTCTGATGTAACTGTTGGTCAAACGGATCACAGTAAATTACCACAAGCTGCATTAGATTACATTGCACGTATTGAAGAAATTCTAGAAGTGCCAATTGATATCATCTCAACTGGTCCAGATCGCGTTGAAACTATCGTACTAACTAACCCATTCGCTTAATCGCTGATTAAGAAAATGTGTTAATAAAGCCTCGCGACTGCGGGGCTTTTTTGTATCTGAAAATTGCTGTTTCTGATTGTGATTTTTAAGTGACATTTTTTGGACGCACTTCCCGCTAGATTAGCTTTAGTTTTTTGTTACGAAGTTGTCTATCTCATGAATACCACTAGAAAGCGTCCCATCTCTTGTTTTGTCATTGCCTGTAATGAAGAAGATCGCATTGAGCGCTGCCTTGCCTCTTTAGCTGGTTGGGTTGATGAACTTATCGTCTTAGATTCTGGTTCGAGCGATAATACGGTATCGATTGCCCAGCAGTATGCAATAGTGCATCAAACTGATTGGCCGGGCTATGGGCCACAGCGTAACCGTGCACTTGCGCTTTGTCAGCACGATTGGGTGCTAAATATTGATGCCGATGAGGTGATGTCCGATGACCTTAAAGATGAGATTGATGACGTATTATCTAAACCTGATTTAACAGCCAATTTTATTCAGTTTAAATGGCGTACCTACTTTTTTGGCAAGCCACTTAAATTTGGCCGTTATTCATCGCCTCAGGGCAAGTTATTTCTCAAAAACGGCGCATCATTTAAGAACCGCCAAGTTCACGAGACGCTACTACTTCCCAATAAAAAAACGCTAACGCTTCATCACGGCCTTGCTCATTACAGTTGGCGCGATTATCAGCATGTCCAAGAAAAACACCTTAAATATGCGTGCCTATTAGCACAAGAAAAGTTTGATAATGGGAAAACGTCGTCGGTAGCTTATGCCTGCTTGCGTTTTTTTACGGACTTTTTCCAACAATATCTATTTCGTCTTGGCTGCCTTGATGGCTGGCGAGGATTTCTGATGGCTATCGTTATTGGCCAATATGCTTTTCACAAGTATACCGCGCTCGCCGAACTGACAAACAGAGGAGAATAAATGATGTCGCGACACATACCCGTTAGTGCATTTGTCATTACTAAAAACGAAGAAGCGCATATTACGCAGGTGCTCACTGCACTAAGCTGCTTCGATGAAGTGATAGTGGTGGACTCTGGTAGTTCAGATAGTACTGTCAAACTTGCAAAGCAGGCTGGTGCGACGGTGATCCATCAAGACTGGCTTGGTTATGCTAAGCAAAAAAACTTTGCGATGGAGCAATGTCGCAATACATGGCTGATCAATATCGATGGCGACGAGGTGCTAAGTACGCAGAATATTGATGAAATTACGACCATTATTAATAACGATAAGGCAGATGCTATTCGGCTGTATTTCGACGACTTATTGTGGGGGGAATCGATGGCTAGTAGCTCTCGAAAACGTTCGATTATTCGTGTTTTTAAGCGAACTCATGCCAAGTATCCTATCGAAAGATTGGTGCATGAAAACTTGGTATTGAAGAAAGGAGTACGGATCTCATCCATTAAGTCTTTGGTCACTCATTACGGTTATGACTCAACTGAAGTGTTAACTCACAAGTTTAATCGTTATTCATCCCTCAAGGCGCAAGAAAAGTTTAATAAGACCCAATCGCCTTCTTCTGCCAAGTTATTACTGGTTTATCCGCTGACTTTCGTCAAGGTTTATCTGTTTAGAAAGATGTTCTTATCGGGTATTCGCGGTGTGATTGTGGCGCACCTTGAAGCAACTTATGCCTTTTTAAAAGAGGCCAAGTTGTTTGAACTAACTCATAGCAACGAACGGTAGGT
This sequence comes from Gammaproteobacteria bacterium MedPE, assembly GCA_001874365.1. GTDB lineage: Bacteria > Pseudomonadota > Gammaproteobacteria > Enterobacterales > Psychrobiaceae > Psychrobium. The sequence continues at coordinate 30,576 of MPDF01000006.1, forward strand.
TTAGATATGAAAATACTACATGTATTACTCAGTAAAATATCGCTACCGCCACAAGGCTATGGCGGCACTGAACGAGTTGTGTGGGCTTTAGCCAAGGCGCAACAACAAGCGGGACATGAAGTACGATTTTTATGGGGTAAAGCGCCTAACTTGCCAAGTAACGCAAAGGTAGCTGACAAACGCCTGCCTTTGGCGACGCAAATTGATGATTGGCCCGATATAGTCCATTTCCATTGTCCTTTTTCTGGTGAATTACACAAGCCGTACATTAGTACCGAACACGGCAACGCCCGTGATGTTCGCACATATGATATGAATACGGTGTTTTTAAGTCAGCGTCACGCTCTGAATCATCACGCTGATTGTTTTGTTTATAATGGATTAGACTGGAGTGAATACGGAGCGCCTGAACTGACATCACCTAATAGCTATTTCCATTTTTTAGGTAAGGCTAATTGGCCGCTAAAAAATTTACGTGGTGCTATCGATCTTGCGCGTGCCTCGGACATTGAGTTGTCAGTACTTGGCGGAAGACGTTTAAATTTCTCTAAAAAATTCTATTGCTATTTTGATCGTAAAGTGAAATTTAAAGGCATGATTGGTGGTGATAAAAAACATCAGCTTATCAGGAAATCTCAAGGGTTAATCTTTCCGGTACGGTGGCATGAGCCTTTTGGTTTAGCGGTTATTGAATCATTATTTCTTGGTACACCTGTTTTATCAAGTCCCTATGGTGCTTTGCCAGAACTTATAACATTGCCCGAAATCGGTATTTTGTCGACTGATTCACAGCAGTTAATTGATGCAATTAGGAACATTACGCAATTTAAGCGCAGAGTCTGCCATGAGTATGCAAAAGAAACGTTTAATCATAATCTAATGGCAAAAGGATATGACGACTGCTATCAAAAGGTGCTAGATGGCCAGGCATTAAACTCTGCAAAACCATATAACACTCATAATTTGCATCAAATATTGTAAAAATATCCGTAAATACAAGGTGAAGCGACGCTTTTTTGTATCTATAAGCGCTAGCTCTTTATCAATCATCCCGCTCACATCCGTCATCCCATTGCGTTACGTTAATATGGTTGATGAAATAAATAATGTCGTTTATTCGTTCAATTGATTCTTTCATGTAGTTCAGCATGACAAGCTCCTAGTGAAATGAGTAAAGCGTCATTGCTTTACTATTTCACTTTAGTCAGTAAGTACCATTGCGACAAACGAAAAAAATTCACCTAGAGATGAACGTGATTAATTAGCACAAAATGTGTGATTTACCCATTGTGAAAACAACGTCAATTCAGGGCGATTATTAAGGTTTTCATGCTGAATTAGAAAGTATCGATCTTTAGTGTCTAGGGCGCAATCAGAGAGAGGCACCAGAGATTTATCATCAAACCAGGCTTGGCTGATGGGCAGAGGGATAAGGGCGACGCCCATGCCTTGTTGAGCTGCTCGTGCAATGCCATACATGCTATCGAGTTGAATAATTTGTTGAGGATCGAAATCGTCGATATTGGCCAGTTCAGCCCATTGATGCCAAGCCCATGGCCGGCTGCGATGCAAGATCAGAGGAAACTGATTAAGGGATTGTGTCGAGTGATTAAATTGTTCAAACACCTGTGGATTACAAGCGGGGATATAACGCATCGGAAATAATTCATTTACAATGCTGGCATTAGGTTGGCCGCTCGATAATACGATGGATAAATCCGCCAAGGGCGATGCTTGCTCGCCAACACTCATCATTTCAAGTTGTAAATTAATCTCCGGATATTTCTCTGACCATTGTTTTAATTTGGGAATAAATAATTCACTGGCGAAAAACTCAGGCAATGCAATGACAATGGTTTTGTTGGATGTACACTGTGTGAATTCACTGATGGTCGATTCAAGCTCATGGATTATCGGTGATACTGATTGGTAAAACTGTTTCCCCATAGCACTTAAGGTGATAGACCGAGTACCACGGATAAATAGCTCGGTGCCTAGTTGTTCTTCCAGTTGTTTGATTTGATGGCTTACCGCTGACGGCGTGAGATAAAGCTGAGATGCGGCGTGTTTAAAGCTAAGACATTTAGCAGCAACACAAAAGGAACGCAAGCCCCTGATAGGCGTTTGAATAGACATAGAATGGTCTTAATTAATAATAACAACCTGAACGTAGCAAAGGATATTCCATTATTTAAGTAGTTGATTATTATATTTTTTGTTTTTATTGGTAGTTGGTTGTTGCACTTTATTGGTGCAGGTGCACCATGTTTAGAGCGCTTATACTAAATAGGCAAAGTAATGGATAGGTGAAAAAAAAACACCGAATAAACGGTGCCTTAAATGGAGCAAAAATAAGAAGCCAAGTTGGCTTTCCCAATGGGAGTCTAAGTGTCTAAAAGAAACTTTGGGGAATCTTTAAAACAAGTTCATCATAGGTTGATGTCGCGTTGACGGCAAACGAGTTAAATTAACTCATAGGTGAGAAAAATTGTTTCATGCGCCCGCAATCAGTGTAATTATTAACTACAGTAATTTTCTGAGATAGTAATTAGTTTCGCCAATGGGGTAATCTTCAAGCTCTGCGTAGACTTCGTAGCCTTGTTTTTTATAAAAGTCTAATGCTTGAAAGCTACCTGTTTCTAGTTTGATATGGGTAATACCTTCACCAATGGCAAATTGTTCCATTTTTTGCATTAATTGAGTGGCTAAATCATTACCGCGATATTGCTCATCGACCCAAAGCATTTCGATAGAACACCAGCCCCAACTGATATAACCAAAAATACCGCCTGCAATTGAACCGTCAAGATGACGGATCATACTGGCTACAGGGCGTTTTTCATTTCGCCATAGTTGAGAAATGTTATAAGCACGCAGGCCAGCTAATAAATCTTCAACATCTTGTTGTTGCGGAGTAAGTATAGGTTCAATGATTAAATCTTCGATATTGCTCATTATTAACGAGATCTCTTGTTATTTTTTTAGTGTATACTACGCGCGTTTTTAATGAAGAGAAATACCATGCACCGTAATAGTGTCGTTTTGGTTGATGAAAACGATCAAGAAATTGGTCGTGAAGAAAAACTACTAGCTCACCAACAGGGACTGTTACACCGCGCATTTTCAGTATTTATTACTCGCCAGCATGAGGGCGTGACACAACTGTTATTGCAACAGCGTGCGGCCTGTAAATATCATGGTGCTTTACTGTGGAGCAATAGTTGTTGTTCTCACCCACAACCTAATGAAGATGTACAGTCTTCGGCGTTAGCACGTGTTGTTGAAGAACTTGGTATTCATTTAAAAAAAATAACTTGGGTGGGTAGTCACACTTATAAAGCGGTAATGCCAAATCTGCTAATCGAACACGAATATGATCACTTATTTGTGGCACAAGAAAATCCCGCATTAAATCATTTTAACCCCCAAGAGGTCGAAGCATTAAAATGGCAATCTGTCGCTGATATCGAGCGAGATCTTAAGCTAACGCCGGAGCTGTTTACGCCGTGGTTTGCACCGACTTTCCATAAAGTAAAATCAGCGCTGACAAGTCATTAATTACTTGTTTTTAAGGGCTTGGTAATCGACACTGATGTTATCACTTTTTTACTGTAATTAATCATGATAACGCTTAGAGAATTTATCGCAGATGATGCGCCGCTATTAGTTCACTATCTAAATAACAGTGACGTGACTCAATATATTACCGCGGCGATTGCCTCGCCTTATACGTTGGCTGATGCCAACGATTGGCTTAGTTTTAGTGACAATAATCCATTCATTAAAGCGGTTGAATACAACGGTAAATTTGTGGGATGTATTTCTGCAACCGTCGGTAACTTTGAATACGGTCATAGCGCTGAACTTGGCTACTGGCTAGGGCAAGAGCACTGGCAACAAGGCATCGGCACCCAAGCAGTAAAACGGTTTATCGATTACCTCCAACAATCAACGCAACTGTCTCGCCTTTACGTTTCTGTTGTTACTGACAATTCACGTTCTATCTCTGTGCTAAAGAAAAATGAGTTCCAGCTCGAGGGAACACTAAAACACGCATCATATAAAAACGGTGTGCTTTACGATGAACACATTTATGGTAAATTAATCTAATTTACGACCGATAAACTGACCAATATAAGCCTGTTGTTGTTCATCAAATCCTTGCTCGTCGTAAAGGCATTCAAACTTATTAAAGTGTTGTAATAGCTCATTATCGTTTAATAGAAAGTCTGGGTTTCTCGGGCGACCAATGGTTGCTTGCTGATGAGTAAAGGTTTCATAAACGATCACACCGCCGCTTTTCAATGCCCCGATAATTGATGACATTAAAGGCCGATGTAAATAACGAAATACGAGAATTACGTCAAATGTATTGGTGGGCAGCTCAAATGGCGGCGTTGTTTCTAAATCAACGCACATAAACTGACCGCAGCTATCTTGTTGTTTAATGGCTGCCAACGACTGTTCGTTTCTATCAAGATAGGTGATGTTATATCCCAGTGATGCAAGATAACAACCGTTGCGACCGCCACCACAGGCGAGATCTAAGATGTCGGCGTCAGGCTTTAAATAAGGAAGAGCATGTTGAAGTAAGGCGGCAGAGTTGTCAGTAATAGGTAGCATTTAAAATTCGATGTTTATTCGCTAAGTTTGCGTGTTAGCATACCCGACACTAAAACAGAAGGCGATGAAAACGTAATGGAAAATGTGAGCAACAAATGGACGCAGTTTATTCCAGCACTATTCGTATTTCTTTGGAGTACAGGGTTTATTGGCGCAAAATTCGCGTTGCCGTACATTGAACCTTTTTACTTGTTGTTTCTGCGTATTACGCTGACAGTTGTCGTCTTTGGATTATTAATGTGGTGGTACAAAGCGCCGTGGATGAGTAAACGGCAATTTGGTCATCAAGCGGTGAGTGGACTGCTTATTCATGGCGCTTATCTTGGCGGTGTATTTAGTGCAGTTGCTTATTCCATGCCTGCGGGTGTCATTGCGTTACTGGTCTCTGTTCAACCGCTGTTAACGGCACTCATCTTGTTTCGAACCAAGCCTATTAAAGCACTGCAATGGTTAGGACTTGCGCTAGGTTTTATAGGCGTGGTAATTGTGCTTTTAAGCAAGGGAGCGATAGCTGACTTCACCTTTAATTGGCCAATGATGATTGGCGCGTTGGTCGCACTGCTGGGTATTACTGTAGGCTCCCTTTATCAAAAACGTTTTGGTGAAGGTGTTAATTTATTGAGTGCATCGACGGCGCAATACATTGTCACTGCGTTATTAATGGCAGTGCTTACTTATAGCTTTGAACATCAACAAGTTGATTGGCAATTACCATTGATCGCGAGTTTATTGTGGTTGGTCTTTGGGATGTCGGTACTGGCAATTTTACTGCTGCTATACATGATTGAAAATGGTGCTAGTGAAAAGGTCGCCTCTTACTTTTATTTAGTGCCGGGAATAACAGCAATTCAGGCGTGGCTCTATTTTGATGAGCAATTTCCACCATTGGCTATTGGCGGAATGTTATTGAGTTTACTAGGGGTTTATCTAACGGTTAAAACGAAAACATGACAGATTTTATGAGTCATAACACACGCGATCTCTACCGGTGAGTTTTGCTTGATACATAAGCTCATCTGCAGATTTTAACCATGATGTATTACTGTCCGCTTCATCACGAGTTTGTGCTACGCCGATACTAACAGTAACAACACTTTGCTCTATTAAAGGCTCCGCTTTTAGCTGCGCTGTTAATTTATTGGCAACATTAACAGCATTATCCAAACTCGTATTAGGTAAGAGCAAAATAAATTCTTCTCCTCCTATTCTAAACAGCAAATCATCAGGTCGACAATATGCCTTAATTAGTTTCACTAATCCCACAATGACATCGTCACCTACGTCATGCCCATACGTATCATTAATTGATTTGAAATGATCGATATCAATCATCAACAAACTCGCAGGGATTTTATGATTATTATAAGACTCTTTACATTGTGTTAAATGCTGATCTAATTGTCGGCGATTGAGGGCGCCAGTTAATGGATCGCTAATCGATTCATGTTGTAATACGCGATGCAGCTTGGTGACATGAGCCCCTACTAAATAACTGATAAGCATGCTGAGAAATAAAGAAAACGTTAACCTAAATGATTCAATAAACGGAAGCGCTTCGAAGGTAATCCAGCTGATTCCAATGAGTACTAATACATTACATATCACAGATGTCTTTGGGGGTAGAATGAACACCAGCGCAATAACAACCGGATAAAACCAATTGACAGCACTCACGCCCCAGTTAAACACCGTTAGATAAAGTGCGAATAATAAAATGGTTACACAAAGATTAATTTGAGATTGTTGAGCGCGGTGTTTTCGAAGTTGATAAGTCGTGAATGCTGAGCAAATTACATAACTACTTAACGTGATTGCGAGTAAGTAATTGCCATAATAAAAATTTCGAATAGCAAAAATTGAAACAAAGAAACAGGCAATTGAATTGATAATATAGAGGTAGGTTAATTCGCCTTCAAACAAATTGGGAAGTATGCTGTTATTACCATTAAACTTTATCAAGTTCACTCATCCCTCTAATTCAGATGTGCGTTATTCCATGTGAAAGTAGGCCATTCGCCTTAGGCAATTTTAGTAGATTGTAATGATGAAAGTGAATAATCAATTGTTCTTATCTAAGCTTATCATTTAGTACTTTCGTAGCTTCAATAAAGTGTTTCTGTAATTCCGGTGTTAAATTTTCAAGTAGCGCTTTTTCTTGTTCCAGTACTTTAGGTACAATTTTTCTATATAAACTTAAACCGCTTTTGCTTAAAGAAAGAGTGCTTGAACGACGATCTATTTTGTTAGCACTTTGAACAACATAACCGTTGTCAGATAACTTAGCAATAGCACGGCTTACTTGCATCTTGTCAAGGCGGGTAATTTGCATGATATCTTTTGCAGTAATCTGTTCTTGCTGAGCGATAGCTGCTAATGCGCGCCATTCAAAACGCGACAAACCATATTCATGGCGATAAATTTGCGCAATATATTCACTCATTTTCTGCGCTAAAATTGAGAATTGGTAAGGAAAAAAGTTCTCAAGATCTAAATTATTTTTCATCGATAAATGCCATTTAAAAAGATACCTAATGCATTCTAACCATAATTGACTTTAGTAACAAATGATACTAATATCGATTGAAAGTAGTATCATTTGTTACTAATTCGATACTTAAATTCAAAGATAATTGATTGGGGAATCATTATGATTAATATCCAACAAATGCATCACGTTGCCTATCGCTGTAATTGCGCGAAAGAAACAACGTTATGGTACAAAGAAATGCTTAATATGGACTTGCAAGTGGCGATCAGTGAAGATCGCGTGCCATCAACTAAAGCGCCAGATCCTTACATGCATATCTTCCTAGATGCTGGCATGGGCAATATCCTCGCATTCTTTGAATTGCCAAACAGCCCTAAAATGGGACGCGATGGTAATACGCCTGAGTGGGTACAACACATCGCTTTTGAGGTGGCTGATCGCGACGCGTTAATTTCAGCTAAAAAAGAATTGGAAGATAAAGGCATTGATGTACTTGGCATTACAAATCATGGCATTATCCATTCAATTTATTTCTTTGATCCCAATGGACATCGCCTAGAGCTGACGTATCGCAGTGGCACGCCGGAGCAAATGGCTGAGCTCGCTCGCGTCGCGCCAGCGATGATTGAAGAATGGTCAATTACCAAAAAAGCGCCGCAGCACGCTGCGTGGTTACATGAAACAGAATTTAGTGAAGACGCTTAATAACGTCTCGCCACACAACGAATGATAAAAGGGCACATCATGTCGAACTTATTAAATGAAACTCATAATCCAGCACTAACAAGCTGGGTAGCGTCTGCGAATGAAAGCACGACAGACTTTCCAATTCAGAATCTTCCTTTTGCTATTTTTAAACGCAAAGGCAGTGACGAAAATTTCCGTGGCGGCGTAGCCATTGGCGACCAAGTTGTTGATTTATCAGCGCTAGCTAATGCGAAATTATTTGACGGTGTTGTAGCTGACGCACTAGCGCTATGTTCGCAATCTACGTTAAATGAATTCATGGCACAGCCATCAAGTGTATGGTCGGCACTGCGCGCTGCGTTATCAAACGCACTCGCTGATGATAGCGAATTTGAAATCGAAATGGCGGCTTGTTTAGTTGCTCAGAGCGATGTTGACTATGATTTGCCTTGTCGCATTGGTGACTACACTGATTTCTACACATCAATTCATCACGCAACGACCGTTGGTTCATTCTTCCGTCCAGACAATCCGTTGCTACCAAACTACAAGTGGATCCCAATTGGTTATCACGGCCGTTCATCGTCAATCGGTGTGTCAGGTCAAGCCTTCCCTCGTCCAAAAGGTCAAACAAAAGCGCCAGATGCTGACGCGCCAAGTTTTGGCCCTTGTAAGCGTTTAGATTATGAAATGGAAATGGGTATCTACATCGGTGGCGGCAACGAATTAGGCGACGCTATTGCACTAGATGATACTGATGAGCACGTATTCGGTATGTGTTTATTCAATGACTGGTCAGCACGTGACATTCAAGGCTGGGAATATCAACCACTAGGTCCATTCCTAGCGAAAAACTTTGCCTCAACAGTATCACCTTGGATTGTGACTAACGAAGCGCTAGCACCATTTAGAATGGGCTGGACACGCGATGAAAACGATCCACAACCAATGGAATACCTATCATCGGCTCGTAACAGCGAACTAGGTGCCTACGATGTACAAGTAGAAGTGTTCTTAGAAACTCCTAAAATGCGTGATGCAGGCGAGCCAGCGGCTAAGCTAACGAACTCAAGCTTCCGTCACTCTTACTGGACGACAGCGCAAATGGTTGCTCATCACACAGTAAACGGTTGTAACCTAGTGGCAGGCGACTTCTTCGGTAGCGGTACCCAATCAGGCCCGAACGCAGAAGAAGCCGGTTCATTATTAGAGCTGACAAGCGCCGGTAAAAACCGCCTTGATTTAGGTAACGGTGAAACCCGTGGCTTTGTTGAAGATGGCGACGCCATCGTAATGCGTGGCTTTTGTGAAAAAGACGGTGCCAAACGCATCGGTTTCGGTGAGTGTTATTCGTTGGTGTTACCAGCTAAATAAGCGTTTTAAGCTTTAGAAATAGAAAGCCAGCTAATGAAAGTTAGCTGGCTTTTTTGTTTCTTTTCATCATGGCGTTTCATCGGACTAAATTTGGTTCGATGATTGCTTTTTGAACTAAAAACACTTAGAATTTTTGAGTGGTCTAAATATGGACCATTATAGTGGGAATCAAAAAAAGGGGTAAGCAATATGAAAATGGCAACGATTAGCCAAATGAAAGCCAATGCGGCCAACTTGCCTGATGAATTGGGATTCAGTCCGTTATTTGTAACGCAAAATGGCAAAGAATCATTAGTTATTCAAACACACGAAGCATTCCAATATCAGCAAGAAAAAATGGCATTTATGACGCTGCTATTACAATCAAGAAAAGACATTGAAGAGGGAAAAACTGTCCCCGTCGATGACTTCATAGGCTCACTCTAATCGCAGGTAATGCATGAGTAATGTAACTATTGAAATCACTGAACATGCTCAGCGACAAATTAAAGATGCTATTAAGTGGAGAGCTCATCATGAAGCTCCCGATACTGCAAGAAATAGTATTAAGTCAACAATAGTAGATTGGAAGGAATCGCTGGAAACGTTTCCTGAAAGCGGAAAAGCATGTCAATATTTTGATTCTGAAGAGTTTCGAGAAATATATATTGGTGATTATCGTTTTGTTTACGAAATACGCCAAGATGGCAAGCAATTCAGAATTTACTTATTAATCTTTTGTCATGAGAAAATGGATTACGAAACGTTAATACGACAATTTAGTCATTTTTAAATTAGTCATTTATTTGAAGCCAGCTAATGAGAATTAGCTGGCTTTTTTGACATTGACTGTTTTCATTATGCTGCAATATTCATTGGACAAGGCTAAAGAAGTAGCTTTGCTATATTTCTTCATTTGTTAAGTTTACCTCAGTCGTGAACTTTACGGTTCTTAACGAAATGGATGTATTAAATTTTCTTATATGTGCGTCCTTTCGCAACGATCCCTCAATAAAACTTTCATAGGCAGAAATACTCTCCACTTGGACGATGAGCAAAAAATCATAGCTTCCAGAGATTTGATAACACTGTGTAACTTCAGCATGTTCTAAAATTGAACGCCTAAAGTTGTGATACACGTCACCTCGATCACAGTCCATTTCTATAGATACGACAAGAGTCATACGATTACCCAATAGCTCATTATTAACTATTGATACGTCTGCAACTATGATTCCTCCCTCTCTTAATCGCTTAACTCTTTTAAGACAAGCTGGTGGCGAAAGGTTGACTTGCTCGGCGAGTTCAATATTTGGAATACGATTATTTTTTTGCAAAATCATCAATATCTTTCTATCTATTCGATCTATTTCCATAATTTCTTCATCGCGTGTAAAAGTGAAATTATAATCTATTTTTCTATAAATTAGGAAATATAGAGATTGATTGTTGGCTAATAAGGAAATTTAAGAGCAAAGGCTACCAATATAATAGTCGCTTCGAATTCGTATTATTTTAGGTAGCCAATTGAACAAATTATATGTAGAGCTTCAACAATTAGGCAAAGAAATATTGTCTACAACACTAACACTATTCAAAGTTATGATTCCTATGATTTTGATAGTTGAGATTGCTGAAAAACTAGGTGCTGTTGAGCTCCTTAGTCAATTTTTTGAACCAGTGATGAGCAGCTTAGGATTGCCCAGCTCGACTGCTGTTGTCTGGGTAACGACAATATTGACTAATATATATGCAGGAATATTGGTATTGGTTAATACCGATATAACGTTGAGCGTTGCTCAAGTAACTATTCTTGGCTCTCTGATGCTTCTATGTCACGGGCTTCCACTCGAAGGAACGATATCCAAACGTGCCGGTGTTCCAATTTGGTTAATGTTGTTAGTCAGAGTTGGGGGAGGACTCTTGTTCGCTTGGATACAAGCAATTTATTATGAACAGACGGAGAATGGCCAAGAGCTGGCGAAGATACTCTGGAGTAGTGAAGCTACACATTTTACTAATTATTATGAGTGGTCGATTGCCCAAATAAAAAATCTATTCTCAATTTTTTGTGTGATCTCAGCGTTAATTATTATGCTTCGACTATTAAAACTCCTTAAAATAGAACACGTCATGTCTCTTTTAATGCTGCCATTTCTAAAAGTGTTAAGAATTAGTCGGGAGGCCGCTAATTTAGCCATTATAGGAATTACACTGGGGTTATCTTATGGCGGCGGCTTGATTATTAATGAAGCTCAAAAAGGGCGTTTAACAAAACGTGATGCAGTACTTACGGTTTTGTTACTAAATTTAGTCCATAGCATATTTGAAGACACGGTTTTAATTCTCATGCTTGGAGCAGATATAAATATGATTTTATGGGGCAGAATCATATTTTCTATTTTGCTAGTCATGTTAATTTCTCAAATATACTGGGTATTAGAGCTTAGAAAACAAAGCGAGTGTTAGCTTATATTTCAAATACCTTATATAAAGCTTTTGATAATCTAGCCCATCCTGATGGAACAAGTGGTTTAGGTTTAGAGTGTTGTTAGCTCACTTGCTGCAAACGTCATACTAGAAAATTAAATTGTGCATATACATACTGACTGGATAATTACTTTAGTCTTCATATTCATTCTTTTTAACAGAGATTTTAATTAAAAGTGTTCTAATGACTATTTCTGAAAAAATAAATGCATAGAGTATTGCGGCAAAACTAAATGATATAAATGCATCGACAGAATAATTTTGATCTGAAAATACATGAATACCGCTATAGAGAATCCAAAGGCTCCCTGAAATATAAGAGCTTTTTGATAAATCTCGTAAGCATTGGACATGTCTTTTATTTATGGAGTCAGAATAACTTAAGATGTACTTTATTGAATTTTGAAAAGCTCGAAATGCCCCTCGAATACCATGAGTAATAAATGACAGGGAAAATGTAATGATAACCATTGGAATGATTATATTAAGTTTAAATAAGTAAATGGCATCAACTCTAGAAAACGTAATAAAGCTGATATATGAGAGGCCAATAATACCGAGAATTAAACTGGGATAGATGCGAGAGTTAAGCATAACAAATTCCTTTTACGTGTATGATTTGATTAAGTTAAAGTATTAAATTAATGAAATCAATAAAATACTCACAGGTTTATTGACAACGGTTCATATTTTTCTCTCCAAATACTTGAAAACTACTATCCGTCGTGGTTGTTAAAGCATTGATTATACATATAAGTATATGTAATTTATGAGTTTAATTAAATAATGTTTAAACGGCCAATTTAATGACCGTGCCCCTCTAATTATATAGAAAGCTCAGCAATTAAAAATCGTATTTAACCCCAACAGTAAACTGCCTTGGTTTACCCGCGCGCGCGCCAAACGGACGGCGAGATACAATATCTTGCTGGTCAGTCAGATTATCTATTTTTCCGTAGAGTCGTAACTCATCACTTAACTGCTTGTACGCAGAGATATCAATCTGATTGATAGCGTCAGTCCATTGGCCTGATAGCTCAGTACGCTCGCCAGCGGCTTCTTGCATTTTATCAACATGCTTGGCGATTAATGCCACCTTCCATGTTTCACCTTGGAGGCCTGTTTCGATGCTCCATTGGTTCTCTGGCATGTAAGGCAATGAATCACCTTTGCTGACATCACCCCATTGTACGAATGTTGATAAGAAGTCGCTTTGGAATTCTGATTCGGTGTAGGTGTAATTGATGCTTAGCGGAATTGACATACTGTCATTTAACTGCCACTGGCTTGAGTAGCTTGCTTCAATGCCTTTAACTTCAACAGCGCCGCCGTTAAATTCTTCGTCGATGTTGCTTAGGCAACCGCTTGAGAAGGTACAGTTACCTTTTAGGTTACTGTAGTCAGTAAAGAAACCGACGATTTCACCTTGAGTAACGCCGTCGCCGTAACGGAAACCAAACTCGTAGTTCCAGCTTTCTTCAGCGTCGATATTATCGCCTTGACCGGGGCCATTAGGTACATAGCCTTTGTTAACGCCTGCTAATACACCAAATTCGTCATTTAGGCGATAGAATGCCCCTAACCCCGGTGATACTAAGGTATCGCTGCTGGTGGTGTTAAGCGTTGGATCTAATAAATTTTGATGTTTGCCGTCGATGTTTTCGATGCGTACACCACCTGTTAATGTCAGCTGCTCAAACGCTAATTTGTAATTAAGGTGTGTCGCTAGGGCATCAACGCTATCTTTGTTTTTTATCGTAGTGATGGTATCGCCGTTGGTGGCAACCAGTTGACCTTGTTGCATCAAGTAAGGATCTTCAAAGTGATTACGCTCTACCTGATCTTGATGGAAGCGAATGCCGACTTCTAATTCACTATCGCTACCAAAGTGATTGCTTTGCCATACCAATTTAGATTGGATGCCTTGTGAATAGTACTGACGATCATTGTGGCCGTAGAGCAGGGTGTCAGTACCAATTTGTGAATCACGAGCACCGGTTAATACGTCGTAATAAATTTGATTAAGACCTGTGTCTGGTGATTGTAAAACCGTTTGAATTGAGCGATTGGTGTTAAGACGATTTAGTTTGCCCCAATCACGATCAAAGTCACGACGATACGCTTGGGTGTGAATGCTTAATTCGTCGCTAAATTCGATGTAATGACCGATTTGAAATTGGGTGTGATCCCATGTCATTAAATCATCTTGGCTCGCTAGATAACGGCGGTTTGGTTTGGCTTTAAAATCGGCTTCAGAAAGGCCAAGGTAGGTTTCGTTAGACTCTTCGTCGCCGTAACCTGCTTTAAACTGCCACAGCTGATAAATACCATCATCGTTGAGTTCGTAGTTGAGTTTGAATAACAATTCGTTTTTAACAAAGCCAGTATCGCCGCCGTTATCAAGTTCTTTAAAACCGTCTGATGACAGTCGAACTCCTTCGATAAGCATGCCTAGATTGTCTTTGCTGTAATTATAATATGCATGGGCTTTTTGATAATTGTCGGTGCCGTAGGCAAGCTCTAGATTACCTTTGGTTTCATCGTCAACTGCACGTGATTGCATATTGATAGCACCGCCAACGGTGTTTGGACCATAGCTAATGGCTGATGGGCCTTTGAGTACTTCGATGCCGGTCATGCGCGCTGAATTTGGGAAGTAATAGGCCGCGGGTGCAGCGTATGGTGCAGGGGCAATAAGTACGCCGTCTTCCATAATGGTAATCTTGCTGCTGCGCTCTGTTGTCGCGCCGCGAATACCGATGTTAGGGCGCAGGCCGTAACCGTCTTCTTCACGAATGTAGACGCCGGGCACGCTTTGCAGAACGCGGTGAATATCGTCGAATTCAAATTGCTCTAGTTGCTCTTTAGTGAGGGCATAAGCTGAGCCAGTTTCTTGTTTGAGTTGCTGTTTTTGACCGATGATACTGATGATTTCAATTTGTTTGTCAGTTTTATCGCTCTTGGCTTCGTTAGCATTAGCTTGAAGCGCGGTTAAGCCAGTAAGAGCGAGTAATAGTTTTGAAGCTGTTGTCATTGCGTATTATTCCGCTGAAATTTAGGATTGAATAGTCGTTAGGTGGTTGTCCCAACGAATATCGTTAAAATGAGTAAATTGGCGTTGGCTATCACGTACATTGAGCACTTGCCCCTTGCCATTGGTAGCGATGACTTGTTGGTTAGCTAGGCTTAGCCCTGCAACGTCTCGCATTTTTATGGTTCGAATAAATTGATCGCCATTGAGATCCCATAGGGTGATGAGATCGCCACGTGGACTACTAATGGCAACCTGCTGCTGCACGTTGTCGATACACACGCTAGCGGTGTATTGGTTAAGTGAGCGCCAAACCACATCGTCAGCTTTGAGAAACGACAATTGCGCTTGTCCGTGATGACTAATAGCCAATGGCACGTTGTCACTTTTAGGCCCCTGATATTGCAGCCCTGCAACGACCTTGCCTTGTGCGCTAACGTCTAAATGACGAATACTTAGCTGGTGGTTGTCGAGTTTGAACTCATCAATAACCTGACCTGATGATAAATCGAGGTAGGTAAGGGCGGGTGACATGGTGTCTAAATTAAGTTTCTTACGCGGCCAATTTGGGTGTGTCTTTATACCGCCGTTAGCAATGACTAAGGTGTTGCCATCAGGCATTAATCGACATTCGTGAGGGCCAACGCCGCCGCAATCATAACGGTCAATAATTTGATAGTTGTTGCTGTCGCGAACAACCACTTCACCACGGCCTTGTTCAAAATTGTTTTCAATGGAAAATAGCTGCTTACCATCTTTGCTAAATATACCGTGACCAAAGAAGTGAGATCCTTGAGATGCGGTAACATGCTGCGTAATAGCGCCGTTAATAAAATCAACTTCAAGCAGGAAAGTGCCGGGGCGACGTGCAAACATAATGGCATGCCCGGGCTTTGTTGGGTGAGCTGCGCTGCCATGGCCGCGCGCTGGTAATTCAACCGCATTAATGAGCTGACCATTTTGATTAAATGCGCCCGCAAAGTGTCGCTGCCCATTACCCTTTTGTCCTTTGGAAAATGCACTCACTAGCCATTGCTGTGATTGACCATTAAACACGAGCGGCACACTGGCTAAAGCCACTGCACCGCTAGCACCTAATAGAAACTGACGACGATTAAGCATTAGTCACCGTCGTTTGAGTTAAAGCCAATGCTTAAATCAAGCATTTGAACAAATTCACCCGTTAGCGTGTCTCGAACATCGCGAATTTTAGCAATAGTATCTTCCAGTGCTGCACGCTTAGTGTCATCGTTGAGTGCATCTTTGTATGAACCTTCTAATGCAGCAATAGCTGCCTGCGCCGCGTCGATTTTATCAGTCATTGATGTCGCGGTAGCTTGTTGAT
Organism: Gammaproteobacteria bacterium MedPE; assembly: GCA_001874365.1. Lineage (GTDB taxonomy): Bacteria > Pseudomonadota > Gammaproteobacteria > Enterobacterales > Psychrobiaceae > Psychrobium. The sequence goes on from MPDF01000006.1 coordinate 46,593, forward strand.
CTAAGAAATCAGTTAAGATGTTATCAAAACCGTGACCTTGGCCAGCGGTATAAATTGCTTCGAAGGTGTCTAAATTAACTTTAATACTGTTAAGTGATTTGTCACTTAATGCATGCTCTGCGATGTTTGGTAAACCGGGTTTTTCTGAGCCAACAGGTTTTAAGATTTTTTCATCTTTAACGCGTTCAACTTGCTCTAACCAGTTGGTAACTAACTCTTCAACCGCATCTTTTTGGCCAGTGAATTCTCCGATGCCATCATTAACATTTTTAACGTAGTTGCCACCCGTTGGTGCCCATTTGTTGTATACGTCGTTAGCCATTTGAGCAATGTTAGCGCTAATAACGGTTAATGCTTCACAGCGTTTCGCTTTATTGCTTGCAGTTAATAGGCTATCGCTGCTGTCTTCTGGGTACAGCAACATTTCAGCAGCTGGTAGGCCTTGCGCACCAGTTTGCTTGCTTGCAACAAGTGCTAGCGTAATTTCTTCTGAAGTTTCTAGTAATTCGGCAACGCCACGTTCAACCGCGTTGTTGGTGTCTGGCCAGTTTTGAATTCTAAATGACGTAAAGCTTTCAACAACAGGGCCAACTTTAACCCACTGAATATTCTGCCAGCTAAGATTTGTTTCAAGCCATGATGCTCTTACTAAATCAAGATCTGTTTCTGTTGTATTGGTCAGAATACAAAATGCACTAGTTGCCAATACAAACTTGGCACTCTCGGTTTGAAAGTCTTCATATCCTGGCAAAATGTGATTTTGCGTAAGATCGCTTAAGTAACTCGCATATTGATCGTCAATAGTACCAGTCGGTGTTGGGGTCGGCGTCGGTGTTGGAGTAGGTGTCGGAGTAGGTGTGCTACTTGAACCTCCGCCACCACACGCTGCAAGTGTTAAGGCAAGGGCGATTGAGGTACTCATAATGCGTAAATTTTTCATGCTGTCGTTCCTAAATTGCTTTGATAAAGCTCAGCAAAGAATCTCGCTGTGCTTTGGTCATTTGAATAAATTGTTGCTGTGAAGCTATTGCTTCACCACCGTGCCATAAAATGGCTTCTTCGATTGAGCGCGCTCGGCCGTCATGGAGGAATCGCGCTGTGGTTGAAAGTTCTTTTTGCATACCTATACCCCACAAAGGCGGGGTACGCCATTCGCGGCCATTGGCGTCAAATTCAGTAATACCGTCGCTTAGTCCTTCGCCCATGTCGTGTAGCGCAAGGTCGGTGTATGGCCAGATTTTTTGACCAGCTAATTCTGGTAGGCGATAGTCTTTGTCTGTGGTGTAACTTGGCGTGTGACAGCCGTTGCAGCCTGCTTTGTAAAACAATGTGCGGCCTTGCTGAACGTTTTTGTTGGTTAGATTGCGAGCGGGTTGGACACCAATATAGGCGCTAAAGTCATTAACGCGGCGCATCACGCGCTCAGGTGCTTCAAGCCCAGAAGGATGACCAATTTTGGCAACTTGCTTACAGCCTACCTGAACGTTGGTGCAGTTTTCATCAGGAAATATTGGATTGGTAATGCCGATATCACCAACGAATGCGGCGGCAACCTGTTGGTCGAGCGATGGGTGTAAGGCTTTAAAACCAAATCGTCCAACGGCTTTAGGCTCATTGGTAATGCGGTCGAGTACACGGTTGTAACGCGCTGATATACCGTCGTTATTTTTGTCGTCGATATCTTCTTGGACAAGTAAATCGGCATCGTTAATCGCATCGAGTAAACCCATGCCGTAGATACTTGGCGCGTAACGCGGTGATAGACCGAGATCTTTAGCAATTGGACCATGACTAAAATGGCTGAGTGTGTAACTTGGCTTGACCAGCTCGTAGCTTGAACCATCGGCATATTGGCCTTTGATGGTTTCATATTGTAAATCGAGCATGGCTTCACCTTGCGGCTGCTCTGTCACTGATTTATTAAGTAAGGTGATAGAACGTGGCTGTATTTGACCACCGTAGTTGGGATCAACTGCATTGACGCCTTCAACCGTGCTACCAATACGGATCAGTAATGATGATGGTTTGTGCAGGCCAACAGGTGACATTGGGCCACGACCGCCATCGTGATGACAAGTAATGCATGAACGGGTATTAAACAATGGACCAACGCCGTCGCGACCAGTGGTACTCGCAGGTGCAACAACCCAAGGATCACGAAAGAATGAAAAACCACTCCAAAACTCAAGCTCTTTCATGCGGTCAACATTACCGCCTACAGCAACAAAGGTGTTGTGAGATAACCGTTTAACCGTCATTTCACCACCGGGTTGTAATTCACTGATATCAAAAGCAGGAACTTTGCTACGCTGGTATTCAAAGGCAGTTATGGCAACCGCACCAACGAATACCGCAATCAGCATTAATGCTTTTTTACTCATCAGAGTGAGCCTAAGAACGCTAGTAGTTGTTCACGTTCATTTTGAGATAATTGAGTAAATTTAGTTTTGGCGGCTTCGCCTTCACCGCCGTGCCATAAAATAGCCTCGGCGTGATTACGGGCACGGCCGTCGTGTAAGAAGGTGGCATTTTCATTAACGGTTTGTACTAAGCCTGTGCCCCAAAGGGCAGGGGTTTTCCATTCGCTTCCACTCGCTTCGCCCATTGGCATGCCGTCGGCTAGACCATCACAACGTTGCACGTAATAACACATTGCGCCGCCGTCACAGCTCGCACCGTCTTCAAGTTCACGGGTAACTTTACAGCTGCCGCCCATGTCATGAAGTAACAGGTCAGTGTATGGGTAAAAGGTTTGCTCTGATAAGTAATCAACTTTGTTTGGTTCAGGTAGCAGTGCCGTTAACGCGATACCGCCAAGGCGACTGTCAACAACATCCCCTGTAACGTGGCGTGGCGTGTGACAATCGACACAACCTGTATCAAAGAATAACTTACGGCCTGCGACGATATTGTCATCCCAGATTTCAGTGCTTGCGTCGTAACCACGGCGTACGGGTACACCTAATACCTTGTTATAGAATTCAACAAATGCCAGTTGGCGATCAGCAATATCAGGGGTATCACCTTGTGTTTGTTCACGTTCTGCCGCTGTAACACAGGCTATTTGTTTATCGGTACAAGGCTCGCCAATAAATAGTGAGTTGGTTACTCCCATGTCACCACGGTAAGCACCAGACGCTTGTTGAAGAACATGTGGATTTTGCGCTTTATAGGCAAAACGACCTACTTCTTTGTCGCCTGTCATTACGTTAGTAACCATATGAGCACGGCCTGAAATACCGTCGTTGTTACTATCATCAGGATCGGCCAAAGCAAGTAGGTTCTCACTAGGAATGCCTTCTAATAAACCTGAGCCAAAAACGGCAGGTGATACGCGAGCTGAGAATGCAACGGTGTCGTTGAAATCACCGTAACTCAAATCTTTAACTTTGTAGATTGGCTTGCGTAATTCATAGCTCGTGCCATCGCTGTACTGGCCCGTGATCGTTTCGTATTCAACAAAGGCATATGCTTCGCCAAAGAGTTTGTCACCGTTGAGTGAGCCATCGTGTTGGGATAGTACCAAGGCACCGTCGTCATTATTTTCTTCTTGCAGTGCAAAGGTTTGAATTTGATCGCCATAAATAGGGTCTGGATTACCCTGAGCATCGCTAATCTTTAGGAACATACTCTTCATGGCTTCATCAGGTGATGCTGGCACTACGCCTTTACCGTCGTTGATATGACAGCCTTGGCAGCTTCCCGCATTGATGACTGGGCCGCGACCTTGATGGGGAGTTCTAAATAAATGGTCACCTGAGGTAAAAAATCCATCAGATTGAAAATCTTGTTTTACAGGAGCAGGGCGCTGGCTAAAAGCGTCATGTGTATGCACTGTAGTAGTGATTTGGCCACCGGTTAGGTGTTCTCCAACTGCTGGCGTGTCGTTAGATAATGGTGTTAAACCACTGTGATCAACGGTCGGTACAGGAGTCGGCGTAGGAGTTGGTGTAGGCACTGGTGTTGGGGTCGGAGTCGATGAACTGCCTCCGCCGCCACAGGCTGATAATGCTAAAGCTAAGGCGATCGACGCTGTGATGGTACTCAGTTTGTTCATTGCTACATTCCTACGTTGAGCAAGCTCCTTTCAACAGGTGTGCTCATTATTAGTCAAAGTTTTCTTGTTAAGTGCTAATTCTCATATCAAAGTAATTAAAATAGCACTGTAATTGCTTGTGATTCTCATTAGTGTATATAAAAGGTTGTGACAAAATTGTCTCTAGTGTCTGTCAATGCATCACAAAGTTAGACAAAACTGTGTTTTCATCCATGAGTAGATACGACAAAAGGGTTCACCATGTGAACCCTTTACGGCACCAACTACTTCGCTAACCAATACTGCGTATGGTAACGATAATGGTTAGCGTTGTCGTTAGATTTTTTCTTCAGTATCTTGACGTAAATCATTAGTTGTAACATTAAGTGCTTTGATCGCTTCTTCGATGTCATCAGTTTGAGCGACTAACGCTTCGATTACGGCGATAACGTTCTCTTGTTCGATACCTAATTGAATCAGAAGATCGAATGGCATTCCTGTCTTTGCCTTCGTATCGATTACAGACGCAGCAGCCATTGTTGCTTCTAGTGAGCCGCGAAGCTTGTTAGCAAGTTCAGGGTGACCTTCTGTAAGGAGTAGGTCGTAGATAGAAGCGCCGCTAATTTCTTCACCGTTTACACGTGTGTAAGATGCATTAAAGCTGTTTTGTACGCCTTTGGCATTTAGGTAGATATCACGGTGCGTGTTGTCTGAGAAACAAGAGTGTTCGTCTTCTTGAGAGTTGTTAATTAAAGCAACGTTGATACGCTCACCTGCTAGTTCACCGTAGCTTAATCGGCCCATGCCTTCTAAGATAAGTGCTAAAGACGCATCACCACCGGCAACAAAAGTCTTGTAATGCTCACCAGTTGCTGGCTCCCATGCGTTAACAACCGTTGTTAAATCTTCAATTAAGATATCAGCTGCCACTTGTAGATATTGGCCACGACGTTCACAGATGTTGTTTGCCATTGCATTACCAGTACCTGAAGTACAACCACCAGTCGTGTTAAAGTCAGTTAGTGGACGGTTACCAGCCGTTGCATCACGAGTGGTTTGTGACGAACCTAAATCAGCATTTAAATCTTGGCCCCATAATAAAAACTCAATCGCGTGGTAACCTGTTGTTACGTTGCGTTCGTCTTCATTAGTTTCGAATAAACCAGTAACCGTTGCTTTATTGATGGTTGGGTAAGCGGTTGTGTCAGCGATGATGTTGCTGCTAATTGCACGGCTGTCATCTTCTTGGAATGCGTTGCCGTTTACTGCTGGTGATGTTGAGATGTAATCGATTAACGCTTCACCTAGTGGCCATGCATTGATTGCGCCTTCTGGACCCGTTGTACCATCTTCGTTTTCAAAATCGATTGGACCTTCACGGAAACGATAAACTTCAGTTTGACCGTAGGGTTCGCGAGCATCTAACCAAGCTTGTTTAGCATCAGTAAAAGTTTGAGCTGTTGGGTTAGCCACTAATGCGTCTAATGACTCTTTTAGAGCAACTGCTGTGATTAATGAATCTGAATAAGCTGAATAAGCAATGTTTGCATTTGTTTTGATAACGTCAGCACGGGCAACAAATGTTGTTTTTCCGTCAGTACCATTTGTACCATCGGTACCGTTTGTTCCATTTTTACCGTCGTCGCCACTACAAGCGGCAAGGCTTAAGCCTAAGATAACGGCTGCGCTTACTTTTGTTAAATCTTTAAAATTCATTTGAGCAATTCCTTTCATGGTGCTTAAAAATTAGTATTTTCAACGATGTCTTTAGAAATGTTGTTTTCATTTTTAAAGACACGCTGTGTATTACAGATGATAAAAAACGCGCAAATGATAATTCTTATCATTTGTTAGATCAAGTGCTAATGAGAGTTATTTTTATTTAAGTTGATTTAAGATAAGAAATGAAAAAATTGGGAGCGAAAAAAGGGCGCTATGATCAAGCGCCCTGAGCAAATCGTTATTTATGTAATGTCGTAATACAGACGTATTAGAATTTGTAACCAACAGATACCATGTAAACCATAGGGTCGATTGATACTTCAACTTTACCCGGTACACTACCGTCGATAGCTTTGAATGTTGCTGTAGTATCGATGTCGATGTAACGAGCAGAAGCATTCACTAACCATTTTTCGTCTAAGTGGTAGTCAAAACCGATTTGTGCACTTAGGCCCCAAGAGTTTTTAAGTTTTAAATCCGTTAAGTTTAAGCCACCAACTGAACCAGCGCCCGTTACACCAGGTGCAAACTCTTCTTCAAAGAATACGGTGTAGTTAATCCCTAGACCAAGATAAGGTTGGAATTTGTCGCTCGGCGCATTTAAGTAGTACAAAGCGCTTAACGTTGGTGGTAAGTGTTTTGTTTTACCAAGATCTAACTCAGTGCTACCACTGTGAACTTTTAGATCATGAGAAAAAGGTGTCGCTGCTAATAATTCAACGGCAATTTTGTCTGTTGCGAAGTAAACAAAGTTAAGACCAAGTTGAGTGTCGCTTTCTACAGAAGCTGTTAATGCACCTGCGCCTAAATCAACGGTATTACCACCCGCGTAGATAGTTGCTTTGTCGCTTGATGGCGTGACGTTTACAGCACCAACACGTGCAATCATGTCACCAGCTTTGTTTGCCATTGCGAATGATGAAGTTGCTGCTAGTGCCGCTACGATTGCAATATTAGTTAATGTTTTTTTCATGAGTTATCTCCGAAATTTTCTTGAATTTGTAGTGTGTTATCTGATGGGGCAATTATCCTCCTCGTGTGGAAATAAACACTTGATTCAAATCAATTTATGGAGCGTAGCGGCGCAAATTCTTTGACCTTAATCAATTAATGATTCGGTTTCTATTTGTCAGGTGAATTTATTTGTTGTTGCAGGTAGTCAATCAGTGATTTTATCTTTGGTGATAGCTGACGATTGTGAGGTCTAACTGCCCAAATGTTCTCTTGTGGCTCTTGGTGATTCTCTAACACAATAATCAATTTTTTCTGCTCTAAATAACGGTCAACATAATATTGCGGCAATTGAGCAATACCTAAGTCTTTTTTTACGGCATCTAACAATGCGTAACCATTATTGTATTGATGCGTACCTTTTACTTGAATTTGTTTAACTTTATTACCGTCTTTTAAGCGCCAATAATTTTGTGAGCCTAGTAAGCAGTTGTGGTGTTGTAGTTCGTTGATGGTTTGAGGTTGGCCGTGTTGCTCTATATAAGTAGGCGACGCGCAAAGGTAGTTTTGGCGACTCGATAATTTGGTGGCAATTAGTGAGGAGTCTTCTAACGCACCAATGCGAATAGCTAGGTCAAAGCCTTCTTCGATAATGTCGATACGTTTATTAGTCAAGTGAGCTTGCACTGTCACATCGGGGTAGCGGACAGAGAAATCATTGACTAATGGTAGGACGATTTGTTCACCAAAGGTAATAGGTGCGGTTAACTTTATGTGACCTTGTGGTTTGCTCTGCAAGTTAGTGAGCGCCAGCTGCGCTTCTTGTAATTCGTTGAGAATATGATGACAACGATGATAAAAAATTTCACCTTCTTGAGTTAGCGATACATTGCGTGTGGTGCGATAGAAAAGCTTAATATTAAGACGAGACTCTAATGCATTGATATGTCTTGAAACATGGGCTGTAGACACATTGAGTTTTAGCGCCGCCTGAGTAAAGCTTTGTGTTTGAGCGACAGCGACAAATTCGCTGATACCTTGCCATTCCATTATTACTCTCTGGTAAAAGTGTTTTGTTATTTGGTGATATTATCATTGATTGGGAAATATTTATAATGAACATATCTATCACTCCTCAATTGAAGGAAGACAATAATGTCAGACCAATTTATTAAATCTAAAGCCGCCGTTGCGTGGGGGCCTAAACAGCCATTAAGCATTGAAGAAATCGATGTTATGTTGCCTAAAAAAGGCGAAGTACTGGTAAAAATTATCGCCTCTGGTGTATGTCATACTGATGCATTTACGCTATCTGGTGAAGATCCTGAAGGAATTTTCCCAGCGGTATTAGGCCATGAAGGTGGCGGTATCGTTGAGCAAGTTGGTGAAGGCGTCACTAGTGTTAGCGTTGGCGATCATGTGATCCCACTTTACACACCTGAATGTGGCGTGTGTAAGTTCTGTACCTCAGGTAAAACTAACCTTTGTCAGCAGATCCGTGAAACGCAAGGTAAGGGGTTGATGCCAGACGGTACGACACGTTTTTATAAAGACGGTGAGCCTATTTTCCATTACATGGGTTGTTCTACATTCTCTGAGTACACCGTACTGCCAGAAATTTCACTAGCGAAAGTGAACCCACAAGCGCCGCTTGAAGAGGTATGTCTATTAGGTTGTGGTGTAACCACAGGTATGGGCGCAGTGATGAACACAGCGAAAGTTGAAGAAGGCGATACCGTTGCTATTTTCGGAATGGGTGGCATTGGTTTATCTGCCGTCATTGGCGCTGCGATGGCAAAAGCGTCGCGCATCATCGTTATTGATATCAATGAATCAAAATTCGAATTGGCTAAAAAGCTAGGTGCGACTGACTGTATTAATCCTAAAGATCACGATAAGCCAATTCAAGATGTAATCGTTGAGTTAACTGACGGCGGCGTAGACTATTCATTTGAATGTATCGGTAATGTTGATGTGATGCGCAGTGCACTGGAATGTTGTCACAAAGGTTGGGGCGAATCCGTGATCATTGGCGTTGCTGGTGCAGGTCAAGAAATTTCAACTCGTCCATTTCAATTAGTGACTGGTCGTGTATGGCGCGGCACTGCATTTGGTGGCGTTAAAGGGCGTACTGAATTACCAGATTACGTTGAGCGTTATCTTGCTGGTGAGTTTAAGCTTAGTGATTTCATTACTCATACCATGGGTCTTGAAGGCATCAATGATGCCTTTGACCTAATGCATGAAGGTAAGAGTATTCGTACCGTTATTCACTTCGATAAATAAGCTTTATTGAGTACGTAATATAGGGTAACAAAGCGCTAGTTCGCTAAGTTACCCTACATTCATTTACTTCCAACAAACACTTCATTAGACTTACCGCTCCTTCTCTTTATTAGTGTCTCTCATGACGTTCTCACAGCTAGGTTTATCACCTTCAATTGTCGATGTCTTACCGACATCACTTAAACACCCAACGCCTATTCAAGCGTTAGCTATTCCTGTCGCAATTTCCAAACAAGACGTGTTAGCGCTGGCGCAAACTGGTAGTGGTAAAACATTGGCGTTTGGTTTACCGATTATTGAGTCGTTAACGGGCAAAGCACAAGGCATCGAAGCATTAGTGATAGTGCCAACGCGAGAGCTCGCACAGCAAGTGTCATCGTCGCTGTCAGAGATTGCAAAGCCGTTAGGACAACCAATAGTCACTTTATGTGGCGGCGTGGATCAAAGCGCCCAAATTACCGATGTTAATCAAGGCGCACGTATTGTTGTAGCAACACCGGGGCGATTACTCGATTTATTGGAACAACAGTTATTGCCTGTTGATCATCTTCAGCGTTTAGTACTTGATGAAGCTGATCGTTTGTTAGACATGGGCTTTTTAAAAGACATCGAAAAGATAGTTACGCATTTGCCACGTGAAAATCGTCAAACTATGATGTTTTCAGCGACATTGGCACCAAAACTAGAGAAGTTAGCGCAGCAGATTTTACAACAACCTCAAAAAATTGAAGCCAATGAAGCGAATACTGTTGTGGAAAGTATTAATGAGCAGCTTTATTTGATTAATAAAGGCAGTAAAGCAAAAGCTCTAATTGCACTGCTAACAGAAAACGACTGGCCACAAGCGCTCGTATTCATTAACGCGAAAGATGGTGTTGACTCTGTCGCCAAAAAATTAAAGAAAGCAGGACTCAATGTTGCTGCACTTCACGGTGAAAAAAAACAAAGTGAGCGCCAACAGACGCTCGCGGATTTTCACGATAAAAAACTT
>MPDF01000060.1 GCA_001874365.1 Gammaproteobacteria bacterium MedPE
GCCGTTGCTGCTGGTAAGGCGAATAAAACACCGCCGCCAGCGCTTACGCGTTTGATTGATTACCCACAGTACAAACAAAAATTTAAGGCGATAAAAGCACTCGTTGCTGATATTGCACAAACGCATAATATTCCACCAGAAATGCTTGCCTCTAAAAAGCTTATTCATGAAGTGCTTACACAATTATGGAAGACAGAAGGGGAGCAGTCTGATCAAGACCCAGTGTTGCGTTCTGGGTGGCGCAAAGCGCTGGTTGAGGAGCTGTTAGTCGAATTATTGTAAAAATCGTTAATGGTAACGGCTATAGAATGAGGCGCATTAGATGCTAGAAATATCTTTCGTTTTATTCATTTTGGGACATTTAAATTTAAAGTTCAGAATGATATGGCGATAGTTAAAAAAGGCTCACGAATAATCATAATTGATGATATTGAATGTGCTATTAAATTGGCGTTGAAAAAAGGATGGAAACCGAGAGAGCAAGGAGATGCACTTCAGTTAAACTTTGATGGTGTACAACATAAATGAAAGGAAGCTACCTAATGAAAAATTTAAAATTAAGTTTTAGCGTTGTATTTATACTATTTTACTTTCTTACAACTAATGCTTTAGCAAATAGTTCTGTGTTTATACAGCCTAAGGGAACGATTTGTGCGGGGTGGAAGTTTCTCATTGAACCCGATATGCAAATCAATGACGCTGATCTGACAGCTCAGTCAGTTAAAAAATCACTTCAGTGGTTAAGTGAAAACTTTGAAAATGAAGAATATCTCATTAGATTCGGGATTGAAAATAGCATGAAGAAAGTTAAAGGCTACTTATTAAAAAAGAATTTCTTAAACGCACGAGAAAGTGATACAGAGATTGCACGCAGTCGTTATTGTACTTGGTTGAAGTCAGAAGGCTTTTGGTATGACTAATGAATACATAGAACAGTCATAAATTTCTTGTTGTTAACTAAAATATTAATCAATTTCCTGTTAAACAGGCGCTAATTTGCTATCTCACTAGCGTTTCACTCATTATTCCGGTTGTGTCCAAGATAGTTTGCGCCGTTCGATCTGCGTATCACCAGCGAAAAACAAAAATGCCAATCATTAATAGACTGGCATTTTTATTTTTTATTGAATAAAGCGCTATTTATCAGGCAAGGTGACATTTAGCTCTAGTACCGCTAAATCGTCTGATTGATCCACTTCAACACTGACTTGATCTTCAGATATTTGTACGTATTTTGCAATCACATTAAGAATGTCTTGCTTGAGTTGTGGCAAATAATCTGGGCTTTTACGATCGTTTCGTTCGTGCGCAACAATAATTTGTAAACGCTCTTTCGCTAACGAAGCTGTCGTCTTTTTGTTAGTACGAAAATAATCGAGTAAGGCCATTACTTACCTCCAAAAATACGCTTTAAGAAACCTTTTTTCTCTTTTGTTAAGAACCTAAATTCAACTTCTTGGCCCATTAAACGCTCGATAGTGTCGTTGTAGGCTTGGCCTGCGTCACTTTCGCTGTCTAGAATAACTGGCTCACCTGAATTAGATGCTTTTAAAACAGCTTGAGACTCAGGAATAACGCCAACCAATTTGATGGCAAGAATATCAACGATGTCTTCAACGCTTAGCATTTCGCCTTCGTCAACACGTGCTGGGTTGTAGCGAGTGACTAGTAAATGTTCTTTAATCGGCTCTAAACTTTGTTCTGCACGTAACGACTTAGATTGTAAAATACCTAAAATACGGTCTGAATCACGCACTGATGAAACTTCTGGGTTAGTCGTAATTACCGCTTGGTCTGCGTAGTAGAGTGCCATCATTGCACCAGCTTCGATTCCCGCAGGAGAGTCACAAACAATGTAATCAAAAGACTCTTTTAACTCTTCAATAACTTTACCAACGCCTTCTTTCGTTAGCGCATCTTTATCACGCGTTTGCGATGCTGGTAAGATGAATAAATTATCAACGCGCTTATCTTTGATTAGTGTTTGGTTTAGGTTGGCCTCACCGTTGATGAGGTTAACAAAATCGTAAACGACACGGCGTTCACAGCCCATAATTAAATCTAGATTTCGAAGACCAATATCAAAGTCGATGATAACGGTTTTGTTACCTTTGAGTGCAAGGCCAGTACCGATTGCGGCACTTGATGTTGTTTTACCAACACCGCCTTTACCCGATGTAACAACGATTACTTGAGACATGTTCTCTTCCTTTAATAGGTTATGCGTCCAAAAGCGGCTCTATGGTGAGTTGCTCTTGGTCTAATTTTACGATACCAGATTGTTGCCACAGTGATTTTTCAATTGCGTCACTAACCCAGTAATTTCCGGCAACTGACACTAATTCAGCTTCCAGTGATTGGCAGAATATAGAGCTGCCTTTGTTACCGCTGGCGCCTGCTAAGGCTCTGCCGCGTAACTTGCCATAAATATGAATGCTACCGTCTGCAATAACTTCTGCACCATTACCGACTGAACCCACAACAATAAGATCGGCATTCTTAGCGTAGATTTGCTGACCTGAACGAACATTTTGTCGCACTATCATGTCTGGTGCTTTTAACGGCGCCTGTGTCACTGTTGGTTTTTCTTCTACCACTTGAGGCGCTGGCGCTTCTTTTAATGCCGGTTTTGCTCTCGCGTCAGTTGCTTTTGGCGGTTGAAGCGTTGCAAGCCCTGCAATGCGTGCTTGTTTCTTTTGCTCTGCTGAACCATTACACACACCGACACAAATAAAGTCTTTGGCTTCAATTGCTTGCTTTAAGGCTAAAAAGTCGATGTTCTCTTCATTAACTTGTTCAATATTAACAACTAAAGGCGCACGAAAAAAGAAAGCTGGTGCTTGTTTTAGTTTATTGTCGAGTTGTTGTTGCAGTTTGTCTAAATCATTGTCTTCTAATACAAGAATAGAGAGTGGGAACAGGCTGCCTTTTAATTCGGCACTGGTGGTCGGCATTGATAGAAATCCCAAAAAGTTACAAACAATTTATGTTTTACAGAGGCTCATGGTATATTCTCGCTTATTAGTTATCAAGTTGTCAGTACAGGTTTTTAAAGTCCCATGATTGTTGCCGTTTATAAAAGTTCGAAAAAAGCAGATACCTATCTCTATATCGCCAAAAGAGACGATTTTTCACCTGTGCCAAAGCAGTTGCTGGAAACCTTTGGAAAAGCGAAATTTGTGATGCTTGTTCCGCTAACAAAACGTGATTTAGCGATAGCTGATAAAGAGAAAGTGATGGCGAAAATTCGCGAGCAAGGGTTTTATTTGCAAATGCCGCCACCAGAAGTTGACTTATTGAAAGAATTTAAACAGAATCAAGCGAAAAAATAACAAGTTAGGAAGTTAATTATGATTGCTCGATTTGTAGCGTTCTCCTTTGCAATTAGTACCGTGTTTTCTGCAAATGCGCAGTCTGGGTTATCTTTCTATCAATACGTTAAGCAACTTGAGAAAACTTTAGTAAAAGAGGGCTCAGACGCTAACAAAACGAAAGAAGCTTTTAATTCTATCAAGTTGTTTAAAAAAGCGGTGGTGGTTCAACAGCGCCAGCGTAATAAGGTTAAGACGCTTGATACCTTTCTTCCGCGATTAGTTAATGAAGAGCGCGTGAATAAAGCGCGAGCTTTATATAAAGAGCATTTGCCTTTGCTCAAAGCATTGGAAAAAAAATATCACATACAGCCACGCTTTTTAGTAGCTCTATGGGGCGTTGCTAATGATTTTTCTGACAGTGTTGATGGTTACAATGCGTTGAGTGTCTTGAGTTCACTGGCCTATGCCAATCAACAACAAGATTATTATCAGCAAGAAATCAAAGCCACAATCGACTTATTGAATACGCCTGCATTAGGCGTTACTGAAATCAAAAGTAACTGGACCGGAAAAGTTGGCTTGTTCAACATAGATTCAAGTCAATACTTAAGTAGTTATCAAGACTATGACCAAGACGGTAAAGTTGATATTTGGCACTCGATGGATGATAGTTTCGCGACAACGGCTAAGTTGTTAGAAAATATTGGCTGGAAAGAGAAATATACGTGGGGTCGTCAAGTTAGATTGCCGAAAGAATTTGATAGCTCAATGTTAGAGGAAGGAGAGTATAAATCTTTGTCTCAGTGGAAAGAACTCGGCCTTACTCGTTTTGATCATAGCGCATTACCTAATGCCAAACTTACGGCAAAGTTAGTGGCACCAGATGGCCTTAAAGGTCGTATCTATTTGACTTACCATAACTTTGAGCATTTGCTCGCGTTAACTGATTCAATGTATAACGCCATTGCTGTTGGTTATCTGTCTAATCGCATAAAGTACCCACCGATCAAATAGCTTGATATCAAACTAATATCATATGCCCATACTTACTATTGGTTTGGTATAATGCCTTTTTCAGTTAGTAAGAAGTAATCTATGTCACAGCACGAGTTTTGGAAAGAAAAGTCTTTGTCGCAAATGAGCGACCAAGAATGGGAGTTGCTGTGTGATGGCTGTGGTAAATGTTGCCTAAATAAGGTGATTGATGATGAAACGGATGAGTTATTCTTTACCAACGTTGCTTGTCAGTTACTGAATACGAAATCCTGTCAATGTAGCGATTATCCTAATCGCTTTAAGAAAGTACCAGACTGTTTCAAAGTGACCTTAGAGAATCGAGATAGCTTTAGTTGGCTTCCTGCTAGCTGTGCCTACCGTTTACTTGATGAAGGTAAAGAACTGCCGAGTTGGCATCCGCTAAATGTAGGCAGCGCTAAAGAGATGCACCGTCTAGGCCAGTCTGTACGTGGCAAGGTTGTTAGTGAAAAAAAAGCAGGTGATTTAGAAGATCATGTGGTTTATTGGCCACTAACGTTTGAGCCATAAATATCAGCTAAACATCTCTATTAATTGATGTTACATGTGCTTACCTATAACTTGAAGTTATACTTCTCGGCTGTTTGGGAATTAGTTGTTGTCTCAGCAGAGTGTTAGGGTCAAATCTGGATTCCTATCAATTATAAAAAGAGAGCACTTTCATGAGATTAATTTCCTTGATTGCCATATTGTTGCTGCAAAGTGTTAGCGCTTTGCATGCAAAAGATGTGGTATTTGTTGGTCACATCACCGACGAAAAAAATAACTATTTATCTGATGTAAAAATCTCCATCAATCAGCAAGCTGTTTATACAAACAAGCGTGGTGAATTTAAGTTATCAGCTAACCAACAACCTGTTTATCAACTCAAATTTAGTAAACGGGGTTATTACACGGCAATACAGTCATTTAGTGACTTTGAGCTTAGCGCGCAACTTACCGCTGAAAAACAAATTAGATCTATTGCTTTAGTTGAGAAAGTGGATGGACGAGTCATGCTCTCGTTTGGCGGTGACGTCATGATGGGACGCCGATTTAGTAAACCTAAGTTTAATAATCCAGTATTGATCCATCAACAAAGTAAAGCGCAAGATACTAAGTTTATTACTCGCCAAGTTAAACCTTATTTATCAATAGCCGATTACGCAGCAGTTAACTTAGAAACTCAAATATCTCATGAACGACCAGAAGAAAAAGCACCAAAGTCGGTTGTTTTTTTCTCACCACTGGAAACATTAAGCGCTTTAAAATGGGCGGGAGTTGATTATGTAACACTTGGCAATAATCACACGTATGATTTTTTAGATGAAGGACTAATTTCAACATTAGACGCACTTAAACGCAGTGGATTAGGCTTTTCTGGGGCTGGTCTTAATGAAAAACAAGCGTTGTCCGCTCATCAAGTTACATTAAATAACACGCCATTTTCGATGCTGGGGTATGTTGGTTGGGAAGGGGGCTTTTCCCCTAATCAAACCGCTGCGATGAATAAAGGCGGCGCAGCCTTTGGATCTGAGAAAAATATCGTTTCTGGGGTAACTAAAGAGAGTAAACAAGGAAGATCTGTCGTGGTGCAATATCATGGTAGCCAAGAGTACGAAAGTGAACCGACGGTAATGACCGAACAACGATTAAAGTCAGCTATTGATGCCGGAGCAGATTTAGCTATCGCGCACCACCCCCACGTTACACAAGGCTTTGAAATTTATAAAGGCAAACTCATTGCTTACTCGCTAGGCAACTTTATCTTTGACCAGTATTTTTATGCAACGCCGCATTCTTTTGTCCTAAACGTATGGATGGACGGTGAAACCTTTCATCGCGCTGAAGTTGTTCCTGTTTACTTAAAGGGTTATCAGCCGACTCCAGCAACTGGGGAGCAACGTGCCAAATTATTAAAGCGTGTGCAGACTCTTTCAGGAAAGCGTGGCACCCACGTTACTTTCTCTGGTGGACATGCCGTTATTCTCCCTAAATCAAGTGATTCGTTAATCGAAAAGAGCCCAGACTTAATTGTTGAGGCTAATCAACGTATTGTCGAATTACCGACTTCTCCTCATACTCAACTATTTAACCAAATATCGTCAAATGATAAGTCATTGTCTTATCGCGTTGGCACTCGACTAACGAATGGTTCGACACTCGAATCGTTTAATTTATATGACAGTGCAGAGCGTGGTTGGAATACTGATAGCAGCGATTTTTCGTTGACTCAATTAAAAGCAAACTCGGGACTCAACTCATTAACGTCTGCGATAAGTCCTAAAGGCGCTGAAACATTGTCGATGACTAATTTTGCAAGAGTCTACAATGGTGGTAATCCCATGACGGTTGACTTAGCCGTGAATGTAACTGGTGCAACACAAGTTAATGTCTATTGGCAGGGCAGGAAGAAGAAAGATAAATTAAATGATGCATTAAACAAAGGGACAAAGCATTTCATTAAATCATTTGAGCTTGATGGTTCAAAGGGGTGGCAAAGACTTTCAGCGCCATTTAACTCGCCACGCGTAGGCTATCGGGGAATTCGCTTTATCGTTGAATTTAAAAATCAATCAGAGATTGATAATCGGGTATTCGTTGACGATTTGTCGTTTATTCAATGGAATAGTGCTTTTACCCCAGTTGGTAAGGCGCCTATTAACAATGAATTAATACCGCAGTCGGCGTTAATTGAATTTGATCGTCCATTGACAAAGTCAGATAAAGTATTAGTTAAGTATTTGTAATTGAAAGATTAAAAATAAAAACCGCCCTTGCTAAAGGGCGGTCTATTGGACGCAATAAGACTAACAGCGAAGGTATTACATTAAATACTTCTTAGGCAATAAATTCATTAGTTCGCGATTAAGATAATTGCTATTACCTCCCCACAGTTGCATCGGCATCGGTTGCATGACGCCATTGTCGAATGAGAATGGAAATAAGCGGTCATTGGCGATTAATAGCGGCCCATCTAAATCAACAAATTGAGCGTGCTGTGCGATTAAAAATGCTGGTGCCATGGCGAGCGACGTGCCAACCATGCATCCGGTCATAATGATAAAACCTGCGGCTTTCGCTTGTTCTAATAAATTTAAGGCTTCGCTTAAACCTCCGGTTTTATCCAGTTTTATGTTTATAGCTTGATAACGACCTTTTAAATAACGTAAATCAGCACTGGTGTGGCAAGATTCATCGGCACATAATGGAATATCAGGTGTTAAATTAATGAGCGCTTCATCATGTCCTGCTGCTAAAGGTTGCTCGATTAGCGCCACATTAAGGGCCTTTAACTGTGGTAACCACTGAGTGAGTTGCTTAAAACTCCACGCTTCATTGGCATCAATAATAAATTGTGATGTCGGTGCCGCTGCGTGAATTGCTTGCATGCGTTCGATGACCTGATGAGCATCGAGTTTAATTTTAATCAACGGACTATGACAAATTTCAGCCGCTTGTTGGCGCATATCTTCAATGGAGCCAAGACTAAGTGTTTGTGCCGTAATTTTTGTCTGAGGTGCGCTGTGATTAATGAGTTTGTGAACTGGCGTGTTGTCACGTTTTGCCATCAAATCCCATAATGCACAATCCAACGCGTTACGTGCAGCACTCGCAGGTAATAAATTGGCAAGGTCACTAGGTGTTGAAGCTGTCGTTAATTGCTTTACACAATCTCTGATTTGTTTGGTGACGCTTTCAATCGTTTCACCGTAATGTGCATACGGAACCGCTTCAGCCCAGCCAACATGATGACCATCACTTAGTACAACAACCAAGACATCTGCCTGTGTTTTCGCACCGCGCGAAATTCTAAACTCGCGCGCGAGAGGCCATTGTTGATTTTTGACCATGCAGGTTAGTGGTTTCATGTCAGATTTCCTATGATGGCATCAACACCGTGTCTTACTGGATCGACACAAGGTAGATTATGCTCAATTGCAATCGCACTACAGATCTTGAGTGCTTCTCGTTCATCGACGCTTGAGGTATTTACGGCGATTGCAGCAACTTTTACATTGGGGTTGGTGACTCGTGCGGCTGCTAGGTTTAATTCAATGGTCTGAGCGATACTCGGTAATGGGCGATCATCAAGGCCACGCATCGTTGCACGGTTAATCGCATGGCAAATGACGATAGCGTCAGGCTGCGCGCCGTGAAGCAACCCTAGACTTACGCCTGCAAAGGCAGGATGTGAGAGCGCACCTTGACCTTCTACAATATCCCAATGTTCACTTGAATTATCAGGAGAGAGGGTTTCGCTGGCGCCTGCAATAAAGTCTGCGACTACGCAGTCGATTGCAACACCGTCTCCCGCAATGAGGATTCCACATTGGCCGGATGCTCTAAAGTCGACATCAAAACCTTGCGCCTTCATCGCTTTTTCAATGCACAGTGATGTATACATTTTACCTACTGAGCAATCTGTTCCTACGGTAATCAAACGCTTTCCGCTGCGCTTATATCCTTTCCCTGTGTTAAATGACTGAGACGGATGACGAATGTCGATTAAGTCGAGGCCACGGCGCTTTGCTAATTCACGAACTTGCTCAATATCAGTGAGTTTTTGATGAAGGCCGCTGACAACATGCATATCATTTTCGAGTGCCTCGATGATAAAAGGAATCCAAGCGGGATCTATTGTACCGCCTGAATTTGCAAAACTTAGTACGAAAGTTTTGGCGCCCGCAGCTTTAGCGGCTTTAATATCCATTGCGGGCTGTCCTGTCGACACTGTGCAGTTATCCAAACGATATTCACCAACACATTGTTCAGGACGCCAATCAGCAACGCCTTTAGCCATCTTAATTGATAATTCATCGTTGGCATCGCCAAGAAAGAGTAAGTAAGGTGCTTGTATCTTCATTAAAATATCCTAGCTTATGTATTAAGACAGCTCATCGTTAAGCTGTTTTGTTAATACTTAAACTAAAGATTATTTGGCATTTTTGACAATATCCCTTTATTCGTCAGCCATAACCTTAGGCTATAGCAAATAAAGTTACATTGGGTTGTTAGCTAATTTATTGATTAAATTAAGAAAATCGCTAGCGACATGAGAAAGTGATTTATTATCTAGATGCAAGGCCTTTAAATTAAATTTTAACGCTGGCGCTATTTCTGCGATTGATATGCCATGGCTTAGGTTTCCACGTGCAGTAAACTCATCAATGATACATACCCCCATGCCCTGAGCTGCTAGGCGTGCTGCAATGAAATAAGTTTGTACTTTGATATCAGCATTCACTTCAATATCGTCTTCTGATAAACGATTCCAGAGCAAATCACCTAGCGGGCCGCTGTCCCAAATACCAATGACTTGATGGCCTGCTATCTCTTCAAGGCTGATAGTGCTGGGTTGCTGCGGATAGAATTCATTGGGATACATCATCACAAGCTGTGATTCACAAATTGTTTGCATTTCTACACCTGATAACGGCGGCGGTGAAAACATGAGTGCGAAATCAATTTTGTGTTCTAACAGAGCCTGATGTACTTCGTCGTTGTGCATGGTTTGTAGATTGATATTAACTTGTGGGTTGTCGATTTTATATTGCGCGACTGCCGTTGGAATTAAATCAAACCCTAGTGCAGGCGTTAAACCAATATTGATATTCCCTGTTTTTACTTTTTTTAAATTAATTGCTGAGTTTCTAACAGATCTAATTTGTTTATACACTTTGTCAATTTCGCTAAACAACATTTGCGCTTCAGCGGTTGGCACAAGTCTTCCCTTAATGCGCTGAAATAATGCGAAGCCCAACTGCATCTCTGCGTGAGCGAGCACTTTACTCACCGATGGTTGAGAAACATGTAAGAAATTGGCTGCATTGGTAATTGAACCTGTGACATAGATGGCGTGAAAAACTTCAATATGACGTAATCGCATGTTAATTCCTTTAAAAGTTAATTCGCTAGCCAATAAGCCGAGAGTGTCCACAATAAACCTGCAATGACTGCGGCGTACGTCGCTGGAATAATTTGGGTTTTTACATGATCAGTGAGATCACAGCCCGTTGTCATTGAACTCAATATGGTGGTATCGGAGATTGGTGAGCACTGATCGCCATAAACACTGCCATTTAAAACGGCTGCGAAACATATCATCAAATAGATCTCTGGATTAGCCAGCCCATAGGACTGACTAAGTGCCCAAGCAAGCGGCATTGCTAATGGAAAGGTAATCGCATAGGTTCCCCAGCTGCTGCCTGTAGAAAACGCAATAATCATGGTGATTAGTTGTAGCAATACAGGCAGCGCCCAAAATGCGATACCATCGGCTAAAATATCGACCATGTATAAACCAGCGCCAATGTCTTTGCTAATACTGCCAATCGTTACGGCTAGCATTAGAATCACACTGGCCAGTACGACGCCTTTAAGTCCCTGATTAATCCCGTCAACTAGATCGGTGAGCGTTAAGCCTTTTGCAAGGGCCATCAAGGCACAAGTTATGAGTGCCAGTCCAAATGCCCAGTTTACTTTCGGGCTTCCTAACATAATGAAGGTACCAATTGATGTGACTATAAGAACGAACAACGGCACTAAAAAGTCTAATGGACTCGCTTTATATCCATCTGGAATCGTTGTTCTCGATAATTCTTTCGCACTCATTGGCTGGGCTCCAGGTGCGTCAAGTTGTCCTGTTTTTGAAGCCCGTTGGTGAGCCATTTGCAAAGGTTTACCTGAAAACTTCAAAAAATTTAGACTGAGCAGCAAGGTACCGACAACCGCAAGTAGCGCGTAGAAACTAAAGATAATACTAGAAAAGAAAAAATCGATGCGGTCAGCTTCGGTTGCTAAAAACGCCACGCCGGGAATAAAAATTAGTGCTTGAACATACGCTGGCCATGCATTAAATGCGAAGATACACGCAATAGGCGAGGCTGTTGAGTCAACAATGTAAGCCATTTCTTCATGGCTAATATTGGCTTTATCAGCGAGTGGCTTGACGGTCGTACCGACGATTACTGTACTCATTGTCCCACCTTGGAAAAAAATAATACCTGTGAGCCATGCTATAAATTTTGCTGAACGAGGGCCTTTAACAAAGTGGCGTGTCATCATCTGGGCAAATGACGCGGCGGCACCAGTTTTAGCCCACAGTCCCATTAATCCACCTAATAACCAAAGATATAATAGTAAGATTGCTGCGGTGCTGTTAGTCGCTAGTGATGGCACTAAGACATCATTAAGTATGTCGTACTTTCCAAGTATAAATCCTCCACTCACAACCCCTGCGAGTAATGCAATGAGAGGCTCTCGGAGCAGTAAACACAAAGCAACAGCAATAAAGGCTGGCATTAAAGAAAAAATGCCAAAGTGTTTTGCTGGTTTAAGCAATTTTATTTCTCCATCGGGAAAGATAACCCATTGTTGAGTTAAATCGTTTGGCGGAGCTTTTATATCCAGTGCTGTTTGTCGAAGTGGAGATTTTGAATACGCTATAGGGTCGCCAACCGCGGTGTCTTGTCCTTTGTACTTATAAAACTTAGCGCCTTGATTGTCGCTAAAGATTTCAAAGGTTAATTGTTGCTCTTTGTAGATAGGCGACGTATTGAAATTGACATAGACAGCGATGCAAAGGCTAAACATTAGCAACATCAGTGAAACGAGGTTTTTTGATGTATAGCGTGGAATTAACGACATAGAGCACATCCAATTATTATTATTTTTATCGGGAATCGAGCGGAAAACTCGACGCTGAGTTATCTTATAAGTTAACCGAGCTTAACGCTATCATGGTTTTATATGGGAGTAATTAACCGTAAGTTTTTCATAGTATAACCAAAGGTTATACCTTTGCTACAAAGTGCTTATTGTTAACGACACCTAACCATGTGTTTACTATACCTAATGAAATCAACTAACCAATAATGATTTTAGATTAAGGTTTACCTTAGATAACTGAGTATTAACGCACCATTTGTATCAAATATAATAATAGAGGTAGGTATGACTACTAAAGATATAAGCAGTAGCAAGAATAAAAGTTTACGCATAGCCCATTTAACGTTATGTGTTGCTGCGGCATTGGCGTCTAACGTTGCCCTAGCAGCAGATGGCGATAAGAAAAAAGCAAAAAAAGAAAAGGAAGTAGAGCGCGTCACGGTAACTGGCTCTCATATTAAAGTAAACCATGACAATGGCGCTCTTCCAATGACTGTGATTTCTGCGGAAGATATAGAGAATAGTGGCGCATTAACAGGTGCTGAGTTATTGGCTGACTTACCGCAACAGGGGGACGTAGCGTTTAATAGCTCTCGTGCTGTTGGCGGAGTAAATGATGCCCGCGGTGATGTGTCTTCATATAACTTGCGTGGGTTGGGAACAGGTAATACCTTAGTATTGCTAAATGGTCGCCGTATGGTGTTGCACCCAGGGACTCAATCTGAAAATTTTGTGCCAGTCACCACATCAAACTCAAACACATTGCCCGTTCGTGGATTAAAAAGCGTTGATGTTCTTCGTGATGGTGCTGCGGCAATTTATGGTTCGGATGCTGTTGCTGGTGTCGTTAATTACCTATTAAAAGATGATTACGAAGGTTCTGAAATTAATGTTCAATATGGTGATGAGCAAGGAACATCTCGTGATGCGTTAAATATCACTGGTGCAACGGGGTTCTTTTTAAATGACGAAGCAACGCATATTTCATTATCGGCTGGATATTACAAACGCTCATTAATGATGGCCAGCGAGAAACCCTATGCTGCAAGTTCGAATTTACAAGGTAATTCACGATTTCCTGATTATGTAGGCATTACAGGGACCAATGACGATGGTTCTCCTATTTACAATTCCGACCTGCATAACCTTAACTCTTCGACCCCATGGGGTGAATTTAGAACCAGCACCTTAAGTACTTTTCATTTACAACCTGATACGTTATCTGGTTGTGAAGACTCTGATAGCCGAGGAAATCCGACGACTGCGTTAAATGTTGAAGGTGTATGTGTTGATCGCGGCTCTCAGCCATCAAGCGCTGGTTTTGATCGCAATAGTCAACGTTCATTGAGTTCAGGCATTGAACGTGGCAATTTGTATTCATTATTAACGCATCAACTGACAGATGATACTGAGCTATATGCAGAAGCAATGTACTATTACGCAACAGCAGATCGTGTTCGTGAGCAAGCGTCAAACTTAACGTCGCAGCGATTTACCATCGCGCAAGACGCCTTTTATAATCCTTTTGGCGAAGAGGTACAACTAAGAAAGTATCGTCCGGTTGATACGGGCCCACGGAATATTGAAGTCACTGACAAAAGCTATCGAGTGTTAACGGGTCTTCGTGGTTATTTCAATGATTGGGACTGGGATAGTGCCGTACTCTATTCAAAGGCGACAACGAAAGATAAAACTAATCGAATTCATACACAACGTTTTCAAGACGCCATCAATAGCAGTGACGAAGCCACTGCATATGACGTATTTAATGGTGCAGATGTTAATAATCCACACGTTGGCGATACCACCGGTAATAGTCAATCTGTTATTGATAATTTTATGATTGATGTCGTTCGTGACAGTGCAACAGAGCTTGCATTAGTTGATTTTAAAGTGTCACGTGGTGATTTATTTGAAATGCCAGCAGGCGACGTTGGTTTTGCCGCGGGTGTTGAATATCGCTACGAAAGCTTTTCTGATTATCGCACTGATGAATTAAATACAACATTAAATTTCCAAGATATTGTGGGCGGTGCAAAAGATGCTGACATCTACGCAAGCCAAGTATTAGGCTCAAGCCCAACGCCAGACTCAGACGGTAGCCGTAATGTATTTTCTGCTTACGGTGAATTAGCGATTCCTTTATTGGTTGATGCGCCATTAGTACAACGTTTGGATATGCAATTAGCAGCGCGCTATGAGCGTTTTTCTGACGTCGGTGATGTATTAAAACCGAAACTCGCATTAGCGTGGGAGGTTAATGACAAGGTTCAACTGCGTGCATCGTACGCACAAGGATTTAAAGCGCCCGGCTTGCCGCAAGTTGTTGCAAAGGATGTATCACGCGTAAATACGCGTAATGATTTACTTACCCAGAGTCGTTACGGAGCACTGGAAGTGCGTAATGGCAGTGATGATTTAAAACCTGAAGAAAGCACCAGTGTGAGCTACGGTATAGTATTTCAGCCGGTTGAAAACTTGACTATAGCACTCGATTGGTGGGATCTAGAGCAGACGGATACCGTTGGTTTAATTCACTCGCAAACTCAGCTCGCCTATGATGCGCTATTACGTCATCAAGATCCGAGTGGTAATGGTAACCCAAATGTATTACGCGGTGGTGATGACAATGAAGTGATTGCGATCACGAACAACTATGTCAATCTACAAGATCGTGATGCATCTGGTATCGATTTTAGTATTCAGTATGATTTGGACACGCAATATGGCGATTTTAAATTTAAACTTAATGCCGCTAAATTAACGAAATTTGATCAAATCGCGGATGATATCAGTGCACAAGTTATTGCGGCGCAAAACTCGTCTGATGAAGCGCTCAAAAATGCGTTGCTTTATCGAGGTGATGTGGTTGATGTATCGGGAACGGGTAGTTTAATTGAACAAAATGGTCGCCCAGAATGGCGTGCCACCTCGTCAATTGGATGGCGTCAAGGAGCGTGGGGCGCTGGACTTAAATACCGTTACATAGGGGCAATTACCGACACTGGATTAGATTATAAAATTGACGATGAAGCTTTTGAATATAAAGGTGAAAGTTGGTCTAAGTTCGATGTTTACGTGAACTATCGCTTGCCTAAAGAGGTATTGGCGAAAACGAAAGTCACCTTAGGTATTCGTAATTTGACGGATGAAAAGCCGCCAATTTCTGATGAATCCTTCGGTTATAACTCAAGTGTCTATTCAAGTATGGCAAGATACGTTTATATCAATATTAATAAAAAGTTTTAATCGACCTTCTCTGTTGTAAGTAATGATGGCTTGATTAACGTCGGTTAATCAAGCCATCTTTTTAGTGGAAAACATGATGAAAAAATACTTCCTTTCTCTATGCTGTATCGCTGCTATTTCAGGATGTGGCAATACAATTTTGTCCTCGTCAGGTAGTACTGATGATACCGCTGTTCTATCAACCAATGCTGATATCTGTTTGGGGAATGGCATTACGATCGATTATCGATTTGATAATGCGAGAGTTGATGATTGCGTGATTTATGATAGCCGTGTGACATTAACCATTACACCTGAAAACCAACCAATTAATAACAGTCCATGGTATGCCTTTAAAGTAAGTTCTGAGGCTAAAAGAGATATTGATGTTGTTATTAACTATGTTGGTGGGGATCACCGTTACTCACCTAAAAAGAGTGTTGATGGTAAATATTGGCAACCTCTGACATTCAAGTCGACTAAAAAACAATTACGCTTTTCAGTGACTGCATCGCCGACACCGCTATTTATCGCTGGACAAGAATTAGTGACTAATCAAGCTTACGACACATGGATGCATAGCCATAAGCAGTCACCTGATGTAGTTGTATCATCGTTAGGAACGTCTACCAAGGGGCGCAATATTGGCATGATGGAAATAACTCAGCCTAACAATAAAGAATGGCTGGTGGTTCTTGGCCGAATGCACCCTCCGGAAGTGACAGGTGCGCTGGCACTATTTCCTTTTGTTGACAATATGCTGAGTAATAAAGGCCGTGAATTTAGACAACGCTTTAATATTTTGGTTATTCCCAATGTAAACCCCGATGGCGTTGCTGATGGAAATTGGCGCCACAATGCCAAAGGTGTCGATCTCAATCGTGATTGGAAAGCATTTAAGCAAGTTGAATCACGTTTAATACGCGATAAGTTAAACGCTATTGTTGCCGATGGTGGAAAAATTGTTTTCGCATTAGATTTTCATTCAACCCATAAAGACGTTTTTTATACGATGCCAAGTGACTATGGTCTTAACCCACCATTATTAGTTGAACACTGGCTAGCGCAATTAGCTGCTGAAATGCCGCAATTTAAAGTGCGCCAGCAACCGGGTACTAGCCCAAATAAAGGTGTATTTAAACAATATATTGCAGATACTTTTAATGTGCATGCTATCACTTATGAAATGGGCGATAACACTAATAGAGCCGTTATAAATGAGGTAGCAATTAATGCTAATGATACGTTAATGATGCAATTATTAGATACGCCAGCCAATAAATTCTATGGCCAATAAATTATGTCAATTAAACGTATAAATACATTGTGTGCTGCTATATTCAGTGCTTTTTTTATATCGAGCTGTACCACAACGCCAACATCTAATATTGCAGTCGATGTGCTTATTACGTCGACTAACGTTCTTGTTGGGGATGGAAGTGAGGCACGAGCACTAGATATTGGCATTTGCCAAGAAAAAATTTGCGCTGTGTTGCCAAAAGGACAGCATCAGTTTATTGCCAAGAAAGTTATTGATGCTGGTGACAAATTAGTCAGTCCTGGGTTTATTGATCCACATACACACTCATTGGCCGAATTAGAAAACCCTGAGACAGCCGCTAATTTAAATTATTTGACGCAAGGTGTTACCACGGTTGTCAATGGAAATGATGGCGGAGACATTGTTGATATTGCAAGTATCAAAGATAAACTAAATCAACAAGGCATAGGGACTAATACGGCATTGTTGGTCGGTCACGGTAGCGTTCGTGAACACGTTATGGGGCGTAGTAAACGTCAGGCAACTGCTGACGAATTGGCTGCCATGAAAGCTTTAGTGAATAAAGCAATGTTAGATGGCGCAATTGGGCTCTCTACAGGTTTGTATTATGTTCCGGGAAGTTATGCATCTACCGAAGAAGTCATTGAACTTGCGCGAATAGCGTCTAACTATGACGGAATTTACGACACTCACTTACGGGATGAAAGTACGTTTAATATTGGCTTTACACAAGCTGTTGATGAAGCTATTGACATTGTAAAAGCAGCAAATATTCATTTGCACTTAGCACATATAAAAGCTCTTGGTGTCGATGTCTGGGGACAAAGTAGCGCAGTAATCAACAAAGTAAATCGAGCGCGTAAAAACGGAGTGAGCATTTCTGCTGACCAATACCCGTGGCAAGCATCTGGCACTCATTTACATAGCGCTGTTGTTCCAAAATGGGTGATGGCTGATTCACAACAAGCTTTTGTAAATCGACTCAATGATTTGTCCTTACGTCCAAAGATTATCGTACAAATTACCGAGAATATTCGTCGTCGTGGCGGTGCCGATGCATTATTATTTACAGTGGCAAGTGATGAGTCTATTGTAGGGAAAACCTTAAAAGACGTTGCCCAAGAACGCAGATTAAATGCATCAGAATTAGTCATTGAATTAGTTCAAGGTGCACCAATTCGCGTTG
>MPDF01000061.1 GCA_001874365.1 Gammaproteobacteria bacterium MedPE
GCAAACCGTTACCATGGCAACTGGCGCATCGTTATTTTCATCAGCAGAGAGTTTTGCGATGATTCGCGGCGGTCACGTTGATTTAACCGTACTAGGTGCGTTTGAAGTTGATGTAAGTGGTAATATCGCGTCATGGATGATCCCAGGCAAGCTTATCAAAGGCATGGGCGGCGCCATGGATTTAGTGGCTGGCGCAGATAACATCATCGTAACCATGATGCACGCTGATAAAAAAGGAAATTCAAAAATCCTTGATGCCTGTACCCTGCCCCTAACTGGCGCGCAATGTATCAAAAAAGTAGTGACTGATTTAGCTGTATTAGAAATTAAAGACGGCGCTTTCCACCTACTAGAGCGCGCACCCGATGTTAGCGTTGAAGAAATCATCGAAAAGACTGCGGGAAAATTAATTGTGCCTGATGAAGTTAAGGTGATGGACGTTTAGTTCCTTCTTCAATATAGCAGCGCAATTTTTAAGGGTGATATTCTTCGCCCTTTTTAACATCTGAAATCATCTCACTATCCAAAACCATACACTGGCATATAATTTGCTTTATCCTCAGTAATCATTCAACGTTGCTCACATGGAGCCATAATGAACTTAAAAATGTCTATCATGGCCTTTGCCCTACTCGCTTTAAGCGGTTGCCAAACCTTTGACACCATTGTTGGCAAAAAAGAGCCAATGGAGCAGCCTGTTGAAACGGCAATAACGTCAATTAGCCACCAGCTGATCGCCAACTCAAGCTTTGACATTGCGGACAAACGCATCGTTTCATCGACATTTGTTTGGTCTGACACGCTAACATCAGTCAGCAAAGACAGCGAGCTAATGGAGCTTGGCACGATTTTACAAGAAAGTATTATCACGTCTTTAACCCAAGCTGGCGGTGATGTTCGTGAAATAAAATCTGCTAATGCCATTCAATTAAACATGGGTGGTGAATTCATTCTAAGTAGAGATATTGAGAGAGTCGCCCATAATACACAAGCTGATTACGTATTAACGGGGATCATGACACCAACCAATTATGGCACCGTAGTCAACGCCAAACTAATCAATTTGCATAATAAACGTGTTGTTGCCGCAGCTCGGCAAGTCATTGCCATAACGCCGGACAGTAGAACATCCGAAAATTCGTCTACGTTCAAAGATGGACTGCTTTATCGCAACCATCAAAGCCAAGGAAATCACGATGAATAAACTTAATTACCTACTAGTTGCTGGTACATTGTCTGCGGGCTGCACTCTAATGCCACCAGAAACGATGCATATGAAAAAAGAAGTGGTTGCTGAGCATCGTGCGAAAGAATTATCGACCTATGAAAAAAAGCCCTTGGTTAATAACGTCAATCAATATACCAAATGGTTGATCCAAGATTTGTTTTCGAATGTCGATTCTCCTGATAATAGCCACGTGATTGCTGTTGCAAACTTTGCACTACTTGATTCTGATTTAAAACGCACCAGTCATTTTGGTCGTCAATTAAATGAAGCCATTATGCATGAGACAAATCGCACTGGTTATTCTGTTGTTGATCTAAAATCAACGGGACGTCTGCAATTTACAGATAAAGGTGACATATTTTGGCACAGTGAAGACATCGACGAAGTAACGGGAAATCTTGATATTAACTTCGTTATCACAGGCACTATGACTAGGCATCAAGGTGGTTATCTAATCAATGCACGAATTATCGATGTAAATACCAATGCGCTGATGTCATCATCACAAATTTTAGTACCAAATGACGTTGTTGATGCGGTATTGAAAGAAGACGACAATGATGACAAAGGATTCCCGATTATCGCAAGCGGCGACTCGCTCTAATTACCAATTTTTAAGAGGCCGATATGATGGCATTGAACATTCGAAATTTAATTACTTTAGCGCTTTTAACGGGTGTTTTAGGGGCTTGTACTCATACAGTCAAATTGCAAACTGATAATGAGCATCCACTGCGCACGGCAACGTCAGTACAAACAACATCTCAAATTATTCCGGAACCATCTTTTCACACCCATAGCCAATTTGAAGACTATACCGACTCGATCGCAGCCCAGATAATGATTCGTGCGACTGCTGACTTAAAAAGTGATCTTATGGCAGTCACATCATTTGGCTATCGAGCTCGTGACGATGAAAATAATCATCAATTAAGCTATCAATTGAGTCAAAGTATTGGGCAGCAATTACAACCTTACGGCATTCGCGTGATCAATGCTTACCAAACGACAGATTTAGAATACTTAGACGCTACTGGCCTAGTATTAGATGATGATGCCAAGAGTTCATTAAATGCGCTTGGTGCCAAAACAGCGTTAACGGGTGTTATTACCTCAAATGAACGTGGATTGTTGATTCAAGTTAAGGTTTTAGACATTAATTCAAAAGAAATGATTTCAAGTGCCAATCGATTTATTCCTTATT
The DNA here is from genome assembly GCA_001874365.1 of Gammaproteobacteria bacterium MedPE. GTDB lineage: Bacteria > Pseudomonadota > Gammaproteobacteria > Enterobacterales > Psychrobiaceae > Psychrobium. Next base: position 2,433 of record MPDF01000061.1, read on the forward strand.
ATTCGTTTAATCAATAACTTAAATAACTAGGTTAAATTGAACCATTAAAAGCAGCACTTTATTACTACATACTATAGTTAAGTAAAACTTTATATTTAAAAAATATTAGCTGAAACGCTAAAGATTAAATATTAACTGTCGATATCTGATATAGCGAACGACTTCATATTCTATTAGAAACTCGTTTGTTCATAGAATATCTTCTATTACTTTACTTAACATGAAAGGAAAAAATGATGATAAAGAACAAATTAACACGCATCATTGCCGCGACTGCATTATCTACAGCAGTTATCTCAAGCGTTTCAATTGCAGAAACTGGTAACGGCACAGCGAGTGTTGAAGTTAAAAATTCATTTGATGTGGCTCAGACTACACCACTAAGTTTTGGTCAAATTGTTGCTATTGCAACGGATTTGACGGGTGGCGCAGATAAAGCGACATTAACTGTAAACTCTGACGGTTCTACTGCAGATGTTATCGTTGATGGTACATTGGCTTCAATCGTATCAATTACTGCTGGTACGGCTGGTACTTTCACTGTTTCTGGCGCTGCACCAAATACAGTGTTAACTATTGGATCAATTTCAGATTTTAAACTGACGGATCCATCAGGCGCCGATACAAAAGAGTTTGACGTGACTAATTTAACAACGTCTGTTGTTACTTCAGGTTCACCATTTACTTATGACACTGACGCTACTGGTACATTAGTATTTAACGTTGGCGCGACACTTGAAACAGATACTACAGGTACAACAGCTTCAGGTAGTGAAGTTGCAATTCCATACGAAAATGTAACCTTTACTGGTACCTACACTGTTAGCGTAGATTACTAAGTGAGAATCATCTAAACTCTCATTATAAATGAGGGTTTAGATGCCATTTATTTAACGTTTTATGATTTTTAAATTACCAAATCGCCCAGCCAACTTTACGCACAAAATAGCTATATTATCCCTATTACTCTGTTGCTGTTTCTCTCTCAGTGCTGGCGATGTACGAGAAGTTAAGCCGCTTAGTTTTGGTGTCATTGCGTTGAAAGATAATAACGCAATTTATAGCATGCGAATTACCTTTGCCGGGCAAATTCAAACAGATCCAGCCATCGTGGTCATTGAACCAGGTCACCCAGCACAATATGAGTTAACAGGGTTTACGGCAAATACACCTTTAAATATCACCGTTATAGTCCCTAGCACACAAACTCAGTTAGCCGGTGCAAGTGATCCCTCGACTAGCCAGTTTTCAATCACTGACCATCATACGTTTAGCCCTATCATCAGTACTGATAATCTGGGTAACGCCATTGTTAATGTCGGTGCGACCTTAACAACATCTGGCAGTGGTTTTTATAAAGACGCCACTTATTTCAGTCCCATGACAATAATGGTTAACTATTAGAATGCAACACTTTGGCTGTAATAGCCCATGTAAAACAAGGATATAATAATTATGTATGCATCGCGTGTTAAAGCTCGCAGGAACAAACTATCGACTCTTGTTTTTTCAATAATCACTTTGCTACTTTTGACTTCAATTAACCAAGCGTTTGCTAATTTGCTTATAACACCAACACGTGTTGAATTCTCTGAACGCGATCGCTCAGCAAAAGTATCTCTTGTGAATACAAGCAATGAAGTCAAAACCTATAAAATATATTGGCGTGAACAATATCAGCAGCAAGATGGTCAATATGTGCCATTTAAAGCGGGGGAACGAGACTTTCCGTCAGCCAATAGAATGTTGCGATATAGCCCGCGTCAAGTAACACTAAAGCCAGGCGAACGACAACATGTACGACTAGGTTTACGACGCCCAAAAGATCTTGCAGCAGGTGAATTCCGTTCACACCTCGTTTTTGACGCTCAACCTAACAAAGCGCAGTTAGCAAAAAAGGAAAATAGTGGAGGTATTAAACTTCATTTAAACCTTTCGTTTTCTATCCCTATCATCGTTCGTGAAGGATCACTTGATATTCAATCATCCGTTGGAAAAGTCGATCTGGTTACACGAGAGCGTGATGGACAAGTTTATACAGGTGCTTATATCGACATGAATCGCACAGGTAAATTTAGTACATTTGGTAACATCAAAGTCTTTTGGAAAGACAATGGTGGCCAAGCCGAACGTCTAATTGGCGTTCAAAACAACATTGCAATTTATCCTGAGTTAGCCATGCGACGCTTACTCATTGGTTTTAAAAACCATCCTAAAAAGTCAGGTATAATGCGCATAATTTATGAAGGCGATGGCGAATATAAAGGGCAAGTTTTTGCTGAGAAAACGCTACAAATTAACGAATTAAATTATCGCCGCGAAGAAAACTATAAATAATGATTACTTTGCGTTGTCTCTATTTTACGACTCTTCTAGTCTGTTTGCTATTTTCTAGCAACGGGTACGCAGAGTCGTCTGATGAAAAGAAAACAACGCTCGGACATCAGTTTTCCAAAAAAGGTACTAAAACAACGAAGCCCAAAAACACTGAACAATCGGCTTTACCAGAAAAACAAGATACAACGACGACTGTTCAAACAAAATCGCAATACTTTAATTCATTAGGCCATCAATACCGCAATCCTAGCTTTCGACAATCTCAACAACGTAAAAGCAATAAGACATCTATTAATAGACAGTTGGCTCATGAATATTTATCAACCTTGGGCCATTCGTTTATTGGTAAATCGCTAAAAGGGAAACGCGTTAACGAACTCCCTACCGACGAACAAAATGACTCTTCATCTGGTTTCTTAGAAAACGAAGAGCTCTTACTAATCGCGCAGGTTGAAGAACATGTATTAGACACCGTTTTTGGCTACAAGCAAGGCAATGGTGCAATGATCGGCTTAGATAATTTATTTTCAGTCATTGACTTTCCTATCATTGTCGACCTAGAAAAACGACGAGCAGATGGCTGGTTTATTAATGAGAATCAAACATTTTCATTAATAGTCCCCGACGATGAAACAACACCAGCAAGCGTTAGCATTGATGGTAGCTCCTTTCAAATACCGCGGCATTTGATCAGTGTTAAAGATGATGATATCTATCTACACAGCGCGTTCCTTAGTGACATTTTTGATATAGGTTTTGAAGTAAACTTTAAAGATTTATTGTTATTGATCAGCCCTAAACAATTACTACCTTTGCAAGAGCGTTTTAGGCGTCGTGCGCGATTGGGTAAGCTGAGCATCGGTAGACTGCAACCGCCGCAACTCCCTTTTAGAAATACCCCCTATACAGCCTTTTCATTACCATTAGTCGATATTCAAACACAATATTCTGTCAGTAAAGATAATAGCAATGGCAGCTATTCCATGGTGGGCATGGGCGATTTAGCCTACATGACAGGCAGTTACTTCTTAGGCGGTAACGATGATGACCCCTTTAAAAACTTTCGTCTTAATTTACAAAGAGAATCGATTGATAACGACTTGTTAGGACCGATTGGCGCGTCAGAGATCGCATTAGGTGATATTTCTCCGGTTAATTTACCTTTACTACGTGGTGCGGCTCAAGAAGCAGGCTTTAAACTGAGTAATAGGAATTTAACAACTAACTCGCAGTCCAATACAACGGATTTTGTGGGAGATTTATTGCCGGGATGGGATATTGAGCTTTATCACAATGGTATTTTACTAGAGACAAGAACCGTTGATGATAGTGGTCGTTACGAATTTCGTGATCTGGACTTATCGTTTGGTGACAATATCTTTAAGATGGTCTTTTATGGGCCTCAAGGTCAAAAGCGTGAGCGAATAGAAAGTGTGCAAGTGAATGCAAACACCTTGCAGTCACGTAAACTGACTTACAATTTGTCAGTGAGTAAACAAAATGACAGCCTATTTAATGGCGAGATAGCACAATTACCATTGATTGATTCCTATCGGACAGCACTGTCGTTAGAGCAATCGCTTAGCAATGATATTTCATTGCAATCGGGTTATACCAGTTATCAATTTAGAGATGGTGTTCGTCATAGCTTTGTTCCATTTACCGTCAACTACTATTTACCCTTTGCCAAAATCAATCTTGGTGTCGTCAAAGATCTTGACGCTGGAAGCAGTGTTGAATTTTCCTCTAAATCACGCTTTGCTAAACATTCATTTGATTTAAACTACAAGAAACTTGATCAAGATTTTACTACCGACTCTCACCTTACAAACAATGTAAAAAATTCTATGGGTATGCGATTATCCGGGCCTCTCTATAACACTGAAGGCCTTGCATTCACCTATTCATTAAACGGCGGAACATCAACAACCTATAACGATGTAAAAACACAAGCTATCAATGCTTATTTAGGTATGTTCACCAATGAGTACTCCCTTAGTAACACATTGTCATATACGGATATCTCAATTTTAAATTCGCCTAATATCGAAGTCTTTAATGGCAACTCTCAATTTACAAAAAACTTCGACAGCATGCGCTGGCGCACTCAAATTGGTTATGACATTAAACCAGATGTTGAACTCACTAATGCATCTACAAGCCTATTCTGGTCAATGAGTGAGAGCCTTAGCAGTGAATTTGGTGTGCATTATAATAAAGCAGCTACACGTGCTAGTTACATTTTAAACTGGGATACCAATTACGCGGTGGTTAGTGCAAATGTATCCATCGATGATAATAGCCAGTACCAAGCATTTTTGTCCCTGCGTTTTAGTTTTGGACAAGATCCTACTACTGGCAATATTAAAGTCGCCCGCGATCGTATGGCAACAACAGGCGGTATCTCGGCACGTGTTTTTGAAGATCTAAACCTTGATGGAATATATAACAATAACGAACCGTTAATTGAAGGGGCTAAATTAGTTGGCATTCACGCTCGCCGCGATACACATACTAAAGAAAGTGGCGTTGCCTTTTTAACTGGACTTCCGAAAAATAGAATTACTGACGTGAAACTAGATGTCGATAGTTTAGACAATCCCTTTTGGATCCCTGTTGATAAAGGGTTTTCGTTTTTACCACGCCCCGGCGCTATTGAATCTTTAGATATTCCAGTGGTCACTGCTGGAGAAATTGAAGGTGTTGTTACTGTACTGCGCTCAGGCAAAGAACTGCCCGGTCGATTTATTACTTTACAGATACTCGATGATGAGAATAACGTTGTTCAAGAAACAGATAGTGAATACGATGGATTTTATTTATTTAGTGCTGTAATTCCTGGTAAGTACAAGGTCGTTATTGCACCTGCTTATCTAAAGCAAAATAACCTGATGGTAAATAACACACATCAAGCGACAATCTTTGGTGACGGCACTATTGTGCGAGGCATTGATTTTACATTAAGTACTGATGAAATTGCACAGGCAAGAGTTCAAGAAAAAGCACCATTAGTTAATGGCCAACAAGTTCACCTCAACTTAGGAAAATTTGCGTCAAGCATCAATAAGAAGCTAACGTTAGGTTTGTTAAAGCGTCGCTTTAAGGAGCTTAAAACGCTCCCTATTATTGAAGTCCCAGACAACCAATTAATATTAGGACCAGTAATATTAACGCCGACGACTAAGCGTCTATGTCAACGTATTGTAGCCAAGGGGTTGTCCTGTGAGATTACCCCATTTGGCAACAATCAATAATCTCTATTTCACTAACTTAACGGTCGAATTAAAAGAGGTCACTAAGCACCCCATTTTGCGGGATTTAAGTATTTCACATTGGCTTGTGGCAGCACCTTTATCCTCAAATGGACCAATTTTCAAACGATAAAGTGCCCTACCAATATCAATTTGTTCGCTATAAGCCTTGGTCGTATTACTTAACGTTGAAAATGTTTGATAAAACAGTTCACTAGCATTGACTAGATCTTTGATGGAAGCAAAAGCACCAATTTGAATAGCGACTTGTCCTGCAACATCATCACGCTTGTTAACGTCTGTCATGGTTTGTTGCATTGGTCGTACCGTCATTTGTGTTTGTGGCATTTTCTTTTGCATTGCCGGCATCGACTCTTTAACAGTAGACATTGGAGCAGTTTGCATCACAGGTTCTTCAGTTAATTTTAACAACAACCCTTTAAGTTCGGTTAATTCTTTTTCCATCGCCATCAAACGTGTTACTTCAGGCTGCATCGCTTGCCACTCTTTAACTGACGCATCTATTTGCTCTGCCGATAATCTGTCATCATCAGCGACACTTGTTATTGTGCATCCACTCATCAGCAAAGCAGATGAAAGTACTAACGAGAGCGACAGACTATTGATATTCTTTGAGTAAAAATAAGGCATTATTGATCACTTTTTTCTTATTTATTAATAAATAACACCTTACCTCACAAGCCCTTAAAAAACTATCTATTGTACTGAACAAGCCAGCAAACTTTATTTGTACTAAATAGTACTTTTACGGCCCCTATTTATTTCTAGGATATTTTATCGCAATAAACAAACTCCCCCACTTCACCACTTGACGTCAAAGTAAGAAACCCTGCAAACCTATAAAAAACGCATACATTAGCCTAAAAACCACTAACGCTCTGCATAAATATGCGGTAGTCTCAAGATTCAATAATTACACAGTGTAGGAAGGTAGAAGACAATGAAAAAAGTAGGTTTGGTCGGTTGGCGCGGCATGGTTGGTTCTGTATTAATGGAACGTATGCAAAATGAAGGTGATTTTAATCACATTGAGCCAGTATTTTTTAGTACCTCACAAACAGGCCAAGCAGGTCCTGACGTAGGTAAACCGGTAACCACCTTACAAAACGCTTTTGACATTGCCATTCTAGCTGAACAAGACATTATTATTAGCTGTCAAGGCGGCGATTACACCAAAGAAGTGTATCCAAAGCTGCGTGAGTCTGGCTGGCAGGGATACTGGATTGACGCCGCATCTGCGCTTCGTATGGATGACGACAGCATTATTATTCTAGATCCGGTAAATCGTGATGTGATTGATGCCGGTATTCAATCGGGTGCAAAAACCTTTGTTGGTGGTAACTGTACGGTATCATTAATGCTATTAGCCCTTGGCGGCCTATTTGCTGATGATCTCATTGAATGGGTTAGTCCAATGACTTATCAAGCGGCATCAGGTGGCGGTGCTCGTCATATGCGAGAATTATTAAATCAAATGGGGGATATAAATGCCCATGTTGCAGATGAGTTAGCGAGCCCAAGTTCAGCTATTTTAGATATCGATGCCAAGGTATCTAACTATATTCGCAGTGGTGAGCTAAACACCGACCAATTTGGTGTGCCATTAGCGGGCAGTTTAATTCCGTGGATTGATACTCAATTACCATCAGGTCAGAGCCGTGAAGAATATAAAGCACAGGCTGAAGCAAACAAGATTTTAAATACCCAAGCAAATCCAACCCCTATCGATGGCTTATGTGTTCGCGTTGGTGCGATGCGTTGTCACAGCCAAGCGTTAACTATCAAGCTAAAACGCGATATTAGCGTTGAAGAGGTTGAAGCAAAATTAGCAGGTCATAACGAGTGGGTTAACGTTATTCCTAATGATCGTGAGCTAAGTATGCAAGAGCTAACACCAGCTAAAGTAAACGGTACCTTATCGGTACCTATTGGTCGTGTGCGCAAGCTCACCATGGGGCCAGAATATATCAGCGCATTTACGGTAGGCGATCAATTGTTATGGGGCGCCGCTGAACCATTACGTCGTATGCTGCGAATTTTAATTGATTAATCATTACAGTAATTGTCATGATGGCTATGGTTCAGCATAGTCATCATTTTATCGTTCATCTCTAGTGTGAAACATCTACAGCCCCTTGCAACAATACCTAAACATTAAGCTATCGCTATTAACACAAAACTTCATTACAGCTCACTTTATCAGCAACCAATTCAATAAACTCGATTTACTCCATCACAACCATTCATTTAATTGATACACTTCGCTCAATAGTTCGATAAAGTCACTGAATATTTAATAACATTTGATACTATTTTGATTTTATTGCCGTCTTTGACTAGGTTTTTTCTATCGTTTTGCGTAGATTAAAGCACATCAGTTTTAATAATAATTATAAGAAGAAGAGTATGAGCGCATCTAGAGGTAAGTTTAATTCTCGAATTGGCTTTATATTAGCCGCCGCAGGTAGTGCTGTTGGCCTTGGAAATATTTGGGGGTTCCCCACGCAGGCTGCAGGAAACGGCGGTGCTGCTTTTGTATTAATGTACTTAATTTTAGCCTTTTGTTTAGCTTACCCTGCGTTTATGGCAGAGCTCATCATTGGTCGCCACGGTCAAGCAAATGCTGTTGAATCACTACGCAAAGTATCTAAAGACGGTTGGCAAAAGAAGTTTGCCTTTATCGTCGGTTTTGGCGGTATTTTATGTGCTGCATTACTCATGAGTTTTTACTCTATCGTCGCTGGTTGGATGCTTGCCTTTACCGCAGAACCTATTACGACGCTTACGGGTGCAACAGAGGCATCAACATGGCTCACTTCAAATGGTAACTCTCGTAATTTAATCTTTACCTTTATTTTCACACTGCTCACGGTATTTATTATTAGCCGCGGTGTTGAAAACGGTATAGAGCGTTGGTCAAAACGTTTAATGCCAGCACTTGTCGCTTTACTCGTGTCTCTTACTATTTATGTGCTAACCCTTGATGGCGCTATGGATGGTCTTAAGGCTTATTTGATTCCAGATTTTGGTCAATTATTTGAACCATCATTGATTGTTAGTGCACTCGGCCAAGCCTTCTTCTCATTATCTCTGGGTACTAGCGTAATCATTATTTATGGTTCTTACGTCGCGAAGAACGAAAACCTAGTGACACTTGGCGCATCGGTTACGCTAATTGACGTATTCATTGCCTTCTTAGCAGGTTTATTAATTATTCCAGCAATGTATGTCGCCGCAGCTCAAGGCGTCCAAATTTTTGATGCCAATGGCGCATTAATCTCAGGTGACACACTGGTATTAACGGTTCTTCCTGCATTATTTGATGGCATGGGTAGTGTCGGTGTATTCGTTGGTTTTGCGTTCTTTGCGTTAATGTCCATTGCCTCGTTAACGTCATCTATTTCGATGCTAGAAGCCCCTGTATCCTATACGGTAGAGCGTTTTGGCATTGGGCGAAATAAAGCGACGATGGCCATTGGTGGATTAATTTTCGCGACTAGTTGTTTAATTATTTTCAATTTCAGCACCTTATTTGGATTTGTAATTGCTCTGACCACTCAGTATGGTCAACCAATAATCGGTATGCTATGTTGTATATTCGTGGGCTGGATCTGGCACCGTTCTTCATTACTTGAAGAGCTTAAATCAGGAAATGATGGTGTTGAAAATCAACTTTTCTGGAAGATTTGGCCGTGGTATACGAAACTTGTATGTCCTGTAGCGATTGCATTAGTGTTTCTTCATTCACTTTAGTTCGTTAGCACTCTAGACACCGAAATACATTAAGCCCAGTAAGTTCACACTGCTGGGTTTTTTAGTCACTACTCGATTAGGTTAAAGGAGTTAGCCATGTATATTCTCGGTATAGAACTCAAAGGCAACAATGCTTTTATGGCATTAGTCGATAAAAACAGTCGTTGTCGTCATCAACAAAAACTCTCCCTTGGCGATCGTTCTGATCCCCATCAAGTTGCAACCTTTCATCGCGCCATTGCGCGTTTAATAAAACCTTATTCCATCGCCAGTGTAAAACTCACGCGTACCAATCGCATTGCTAGTAATGCAAACGCCATTGACTTAATAAGAATGGAAACAATATTTCAGCTTCATTTTACCGACTGCTTTTCGGTGGTTGAACCTGGAGAATTAGATTATTGGGTGACACATCATCTTGTCCCACATCAATCCGTCAACCAATTTCATGATGCTATTACGGCCGCGCAATTTGAGCTCGAGCATCATGTCTGCATCATTAATTGACCATTGATTCGATTATTTTCTTAAAACGCGGTGGAAAATTATCAATCGACATTAGTTATGTCGAAATTCTCTAACCTAGAGCCCATATGACCTGTAGCGTTTTAAACCATTCATTAACAAGATAATCGGCATTTCGTTAAAAAATTGTTAAACATTGTCCCCCTCACGCTATGTTAGGCTAAGGTCTAACACAGCGTTTTCATTGTTTAAGGAGTTTTGTCATGTTGATCAGTATTCCCAAAGAGCGATTGGCGGGAGAAACACGGGTAGCGGCGACACCAACGTCGGTTACTCAATTAATAAAATTGGGATTTGACGTTCAGATAGAGCAAGATGCAGGATTGGCTGCAAGTTTTACTGACGCTGATTACCAACAAGTTGGTGCAACTACCGTATCGACACTTACCGACGTTTATCATAGCGATATTATTCTAAAGGTTAATGCTCCGTTGATTGATGGCGACTCATTAAATGAAGTCGAACTACTAAACGAAAACACCACCCTGATTAGTTTTATTTGGCCAGCTCAAAATGACGTGCTGATGGAACAACTCACCGCCAAAAACATTAATGTCATGGCGATGGATTGCGTGCCGCGTATGTCACGATCTCAATCCCTCGATGCATTGAGCTCAATGGCAAACATTGGAGGTTATCGCGCCGTGATTGAAGCAGCGCATGAATTTGGCCGTTTTTTCACAGGACAAATTACCGCCGCAGGCAAGGTGCCACCAGCGAAAGTACTCGTTATCGGTGCGGGTGTTGCAGGCTTAGCCGCCATTGGCGCTGCTGGTAGCTTAGGCGCTATTGTTCGCGCATTTGATACCCGCCTTGAAGTAAAAGAGCAAATTACCTCCATGGGTGGTGAGTTTTTAGAGCTGCAATTTGATGAAGAGTCAGACTCAAGTGATGGTTACGCAAAAACCATGTCCAAAGAATTTATCGACGCTGAAATGGCGCTCTTTAGCGAGCAAGCCAAAGAAGTCGATATCATTATTACCACCGCACTTATTCCCGGTAAACCGGCACCTAAGCTCATCACTAAAGAAATGGTCGATAGCATGCAAGCGGGCAGCGTTATCGTCGATTTAGCCGCAGCAAATGGCGGTAACTGTGAATATTGCGAAACAGGCAAATTGATTACAACGGATAACAACGTCAAAGTGATTGGTTACACGGATCTTCCAGGTCGTCTACCAGTACAATCATCGCAGCTATATTCCACTAATCTCCTTAACTTACTCAAGTTATTAGCGCCAGAAAAAGACGGCGCTATTAATATCGATTTTGAAGACGAGGTGATCCGCGGTGTTACAGTCGTAAAAGAAGGCGAGTTGACATGGCCAGCACCACCAATCAAAGTCAGCGCGGCACCAGCTGCTCAGCCAGCGCCAGAACCAGTGGTCATTGAAGAGAAAACAATGTCGCCTTGGTTAAAAGGAGCGCTAGCCATTGGCGGACTTTTTGCCTACGGTGCTATGGCAACCTATGCGCCAAGCGAGTTTATGGCGCACTTTACCGTATTCGCCCTTGCCTGCGTCATTGGTTATTACGTCGTGTGGAATGTTAGTCACTCACTGCACACCCCGCTAATGAGTGTGACGAATGCTATCTCTGGCATCATCATCGTTGGTGCATTATTTCAAGTCGCCAGTGGCTCGATTATGGTAACTATTTTAGCCACCATCGCCACACTCATTGCCACTATTAACATTGCTGGTGGCTTCTTTGTCACGCAGCGTATGTTAAAAATGTTTAGAAAATAAGGGGAAATATGATGTCTCAAGGCTTAGTTAGTGCAGCATACCTTGCTGCGGCCATTCTCTTTATTTTGAGTTTGGCGGGTTTATCAAAACAAGAAACAGCACAAAAAGGCTGTTATAGCGGTATGTTGGGAATGGGGATAGCACTCATTGCTACCCTGTTATCGCCAAGTGTCGAAGGGTTAGTCTTTATAATTACGGCAATGGTTATCGGCGGTGCTATTGGTATTCGATTAGCCAAACGCGTTGAAATGACGCAAATGCCAGAGCTCGTTGCAATCTTACATAGTTTCGTTGGTTTAGCAGCGGTGTTTGTCGGTTATAACAGTTATATTGATGCACCAGTTACTACAGGTGCATTACATACAATTCATTTAGTTGAAGTTTACTTAGGTGTATTCATTGGTGCTGTGACATTCACTGGTTCAGTGGTGGCTTACGGGAAACTGAGTGGCCGCATCAGCAGCACTGCACTAATGCTACCTCACCGCCATAAGCTCAATTTACTAGCGATTATTGTATGCGGATATTTACTGTCGCAATTTGTCGCACAAGACAGCGCAATGGGCGTCTTGATTATCATGACATTTATTGCTTTTGCTTTTGGTTATCATCTTGTTGCTTCAATCGGCGGAGCTGATATGCCCGTGGTGGTATCAATGCTGAACTCATACTCAGGTTGGGCTGCGGCGGCGGCTGGCTTCATGCTTGCTAACGATTTATTGATTGTAACTGGTGCACTCGTTGGATCATCAGGCGCTATCTTAAGTTACATCATGTGTAAGGCGATGAATCGCTCGTTCATTTCTGTCATAGCTGGTGGCTTTGGTAACGAACCCACTGCTAGCGGTGAAGAGATTGAAGGTGAAGCCCAAAGTATAATGGCTGCTGATGTAGCAGATAAGCTAAGCAACGCATCACGCGTTATTATCACACCAGGTTATGGCATGGCTGTCGCGCAGGCCCAATACCCCGTGAATGAACTGACTCAAAAATTGCGTGATAAAGGCGTTGAAGTGCGCTTTGGTATTCACCCTGTTGCAGGTCGTTTACCGGGACACATGAATGTGTTGCTAGCAGAGGCGAAAGTGCCCTATGACATAGTGCTCGAAATGGATGAAATTAACGATGATTTTTCTGACACAGATGTTGTGTTAGTTATCGGTGCCAACGATACCGTTAACCCAGCAGCTAAAGAGCCGGGAAGTCCTATCGCTGGTATGCCGGTGCTTGAAGTGTGGAATGCCAAAAACGTGATTGTATTTAAACGCGGTATGGCAACAGGTTATGCCGGTTTGCAAAATCCATTGTTTTTTAACGACAACACCCAAATGTTGTTTGGCGATGCAAAAGACAGTGTAGAGCAAATCAATCAAGCGCTTTAACTTCACCAATACTTACGCATAAAAAAAAGACACAAAAAAAGGATGCCGCAGCATCCTTTTTTAATTTACAAATCGCTGATTACGACTTATCAACCTTTGCGCTGTACATCAGCCCACCAATTGCTGAAGCAATTAAGATGAAAGGTGTTGCTTGGATAAAGAATGCAACAACAGAAACTTCATTACGTAAAAACGATAAAGCAATTGGGAATGCAATAGCAGCTACAACAATAAGTAATAAAAGTGCCATTTTTGACTCGGCTGTTTTGTTCTGCTCTGTTCTTTCGCTCATTTTTGATCCAAATCAATTAATTATTTAGTGGCGAGATTATAGGGCAATATAATTGGCAACCCAAGTCTTGTTTTGATATTTTTAAACATTTTCGCTCAATTTATACTCACCTGTTTTTATTAGAAATTTAGACCTTATCAATAGATAATCCGAACTGTTCGATTAATCAATTATTTAACGGCTTTAAGTTGGCGAAATGTTAACGAATTTGATAGATTGTTAGCGTCTAAAAATAATGAGAAAACTCAGATGAAAAAATGGATGATTAGTGCTGTTGCACTGGCAATTACTGCTTGTTCACAGTCACCAAATACAGATGATGTAAATATTGCTGGCGTCAAGTTTGTTGAAAAAGTTAGCGCCCAACCTGGAAAGACAACTATCCCTTATAAAAAATTCCAGTTAGCCAATGGCTTGACTGTTATTTTACATGAAGATAAATCAGATCCTTTGGTTCATGTTGATGTCACTTATCACGTTGGCTCTGCCCGCGAAGATCTTGGCATGTCGGGCTTTGCTCATTTCTTCGAACATATGATGTTCCAAGGCTCAGAAAACGTTGGTGATGACGAACATTTCAAAATCGTTACAGAAGCTGGCGGTACCATGAATGGTACGACTAATAGCGATCGCACAAACTACTACCAAACAGTGCCGGTTAACCAGCTAGAAAAAATGCTGTGGCTAGAATCAGATCGCATGGGTTACTTGCTCGATGCAGTAACACAAGAAAAATTCGAAGTTCAACGTGAAACCGTTAAGAATGAGCGTGGTCAGCGTGTAGACAATGCGCCTTACGGTCGTTTAGGTGAAACCAAAGCACGTGCTCTTTATCCAAAAGGTCATCCATATTCATGGCCAGTTATCGGCTACATGGCTGATCTAAATCGCGTAAACGTCAACGATTTAAAAGCGTTTTTCTTAAAATGGTATGGTCCAAATAATGCAACGTTAACCATTGGTGGTGACATTAATGCTGCGGAAACGATGGCACTGGTAAACAAATACTTTGGCGAAATTACACCAAGTATGACGCCAACACCGCTTGATAAAACGTTAATCAATCTACCCCGTGATCGTTACGTATCTTTCGAAGATAACGTTAACTTACCATTAGTCTACTTAAGCTTCCCTACTGCTCATGCACGTCATGAAGACGAAGCACCATTAGATTTACTAGCGCAAATTCTAGGTGGTGGTAAAACATCATTACTTTACAAAAACCTAGTTAAATCACGTATTGCTGTTCAAACATCAGCGTCACATCCGTGTCAAGAGTTAGCCTGTACCTTTGATCTTTATGCCCTACCACACCCAGCAAGTGGCAAGAGCCTTGGTGATATTGAAAAAATCATTCGCAAAACAATCACCGAATTTGAAACTCGCGGTGTTATGGATGACGATTTAGCGAAAGCAAAAGCACAAATGGAAGCTAGTTTTATCTTTGGCTTGCAAAGTGTTCAAGGTAAAGTAGCGCAATTAGCCGCTTATGAAACCTTTACGGGTGATGCTAACTACATTGAAAAAGACATTGCACGTTACAACAACGTAAGCAAAGTTGATGTTATGCGCGTGTTTAACCGCTATATCAAAAACAAACCCTCTGTTATTGTAAGTGTTGTGCCAAACGGTAAAGGCGACATGGTTGCTAAGGCTGATAATTTTGAACCGCAAGTGACTAAATTAAGTGGCCAGTCTACGACTAGCGAAGCTGATTTAAAAATGCGTGATAACCCGAATACGTTTGATCGCAGCAAAAAGCCAA
>MPDF01000062.1 GCA_001874365.1 Gammaproteobacteria bacterium MedPE
ATATTAGTTATAGAGCAATAGCGCCTATGACTTACTCTTTAGTTGATAACGCTGAATCAATGCTGTCACCTGAGCAAGGTGGGGAAATTACTTAATATTGCAATGTGCTGTGTATTGGTTGTGTGCAGCCCGTTTAGTTATGCAACAGTAACCGCATCAAGCGGTTGTTTAGTACAACACAATAATCAATGTCAGGCGACTACGAGTGTTTATACAGAAAACCTGCCTGACAACTTGTTATTGTCAGACAATATGGGGAAACAACCGGATTTTATTACAGCTTTACATCAATATTATCAGTTAGCCAAACAAAACAACTTAGCTGATTTAATTGAACTTTATTCTACTGCGGATGGCAGTCGAGATATTTTTTCTGAAGGTGTGCGTAAAACGCCAACGCGTTATGCACGTTTTCACAAGGTGGGTAATATTAACGTGAGCAAAGCGTATCGGTTTGGCAATTACGTTATGGTTGCCGTTGTATGGCATGACAAACAAGGAAAACGTATTGCCAATTGGGCTGAACTATTACATTGTGCCAAACAATGTTACATGAGCGAGCGTTTGATGAACTCAAGCAGCGAAGTGGGGTTTTATGCTATTTTTTCAAAGCCGCCTGTAAGTAATAACCCTCCAGTTATTACATCAGACAACATTGAAGTAACTTACCCTGATAATAGCGATTACTCAGCAAGCGTTACGTTAGCTATGACGGATTATGATGCGCTTGATTCCGCAGAGCGATCGAAATTTGGTGTTGTTGCAGAGCTTGTTAATACATTAAAAGCGAATGTGGTTAATGCGAATGCTGAGGCGAAAAATAATTTTAAGCACATTGAACAATATAATGTGCGATTGTTTGCGCCTTTCTGGCGAAATTTTGACAAAAGTGTCGGCTATGATTGGCCGAATAAAGTAGGTGATGCCTATCAGTTTTCGTCAATGGCTTATTATGTATTGGCAAGCAAATTAGCAAACTTACGCTCTTTAAAGCCGATGGCGGTTATAAAAGGTAATGCTGTTGATTTTGTGATGTTGGCAACAGAGGATTTTGGTTACATGTCAGTGCTGACATTTTATGTTGATAACGATAACAAAATGATTAGCCAAGCGGATTTAAACCGCAGTGATAGCACTATAGCCGAGTTATTGCAGCATCCTTTTGTTTATAAAAAACTAGTCGCGCGTGCTAATCAAGCGACTACTAATGTTATAGCAGCTGATAGCTCATCGTATATTGTCGATTTTAAAACTCCGTTAATAGAAAAAACAAAAGTAACGCCATTGCCAGTTGAGCCTACTATCACAGAACGTGTCACGACTCCTTCAAGAACGTTTAACGTCAAGTTTCTTTATCTAATAGGTTGCATAGTATTGCTATTAATATTGTTTTTTATTATTCAACGTCAACGGAATAGCTAAGATGAATTTACGATTAAAAGTTAAGTATTTCATTGGCCTGTTTTTATTATTTAGCTATGGAATACACGCAAAAGTCAGTATTGGAGAGGAAGATATTAGTTATAGAGCAATAGCGCCTATGACTTACTCTTTAGTTGATAACGCTGAGTCAATGCTATCACTTGAGCAAGGTGAGGAAGTGACTTTTGACTATAGTGACAGTGTGCGCTTTAGGGCTGATACCTTTAGAGAGTCTTTTATTCCTTTGTTGAAAAATACTCATTGGAAAAAGCTAATTAATATTTCATTACCGACTCAACTCATGCATAAGGCAAGTTTGCATACGATTCTTGGTGAAAGTGCACGTTGTGAAATTATTTTGGCTGAATCGGCGATCAAAACATTAACTAAAAAGCAACACAAACGATTTTTTAGCCAACTTAAAAAATTAAATTATACATTTATACGACATCAACATTATCTCTCTATTTCTTGTAGGAAAAGCACTCAATGATAAAACAGACTTTGTTAATACTCGCTCTTTTGGGGGTTGTTTCTTGTAGTGACAAACCTAACAATAACGAAGAAATAGAGAAAAACTTAAGTGAGATTAAGCAGCAATTGTTATTGGTCACCCAAGAAGTAGTGCAATTACGCCAAGAGTTTGCTCAAGTGAAAAACTCAGAGAATGAACAAGAAAAAGTGCAAAGCTTAACCGAATTAGCTCTATTTTCCGATGAGCTGACTAAGCTAGGAACAGATAAAGCTGAATATGCCATTGTGGAGTATATGGATTATCAATGCCCATATTGTTTACGCCATGCTGAAAAAGTTTTGCCCGCATTAAAAAGAAAATATATCGATTCGGGTTTGGTGCAATATATTGTAAGGGACTTTCCCTTAGAGTTTCATACTGAAGCTAAAAGTGCCGCAAAACTGGCTCAGTGCTCAGCACAACAAGATGAATTTTATGCAGCTCATCAGTTGCTAATTGCTAAGTCACGTGAATTGGGACGTGTTCCATATGCATCGTTGGCGAGTGAACTTACTTTAGATTTGGATAAGTTTGAACAATGCTTTAATGATCCGATTTTAGATAAAAAACTGGATTTGTCATTAATTACAGCCGCTAAATTAGGTGTTAGTGGTACCCCTCGATTTTTTATTGGGAAAATAGAAGGATCAAAGCTTGTTAATGTCATTTCATTATCTGGAGCTCGCTCAAAAGAGACGTTTGAACAAGCTTTAGCTCATGTTTTTAATGTGAATAATTAATGATGAAGTCAAAGATAAAGTTAAGATTGTTCGTTGTAGGTAGTTTGACTGTGCTATGTGCGTTAACGATTATTGTGACGTTATTATTTTTTACTACACCAATCAGTCGTTCACTACTTGATAGCGACGGGTATTTACGGCCTCAAAAAATAGAGACTTTAATTAGTGCTATAAAAAATGGGAAATATCCTCCAGAACTTACAGATAGTCCTGATATTGCACGTTATCTTATGGATACTTTATATGATGCAAATTTTAATCAGATGATTCCCCCTCAGTTGGCGCAACATCTCACATTGAGTAGTGATTTATTGTTGCAACTTACTATTGCATCAAAAAATTATGCTGAATTTTCGACAATATTGTCCAGTAAAATTGATAGGTATGATAGCCATCAACAAGCTGCCAATTTTGTGAAACTTTTTTCAACGGGACAAAAACTTTCGTTTTTAGAAGATTCAATAGCGGCAAATTTATTATTGTTTGCAGTGTTAGACAATAGTGAGATTAAGCTGTTGTCGGATGAATCATTGTCTCAGATTTATGTTAATGCGAAAAAAGTTAAAGCGCCTTTTGGATCTTTATCATCTGCTATTTTGATGAGCCAATGGCTCAATCGTTCTACTGTCAATTTCAATCGAAATATTAAAAAAATTAACGTGGTTATGCCGTTGCTTAATACTTCAACGGATTTAGTTCGCCTGCTAAACCATCGAGATCAAGACGTTATCTTAGGATCAATCAATTTAATTGAAAAAATGACCCCTAAGCATGCTATTCCAGCGCTTAGGTATACGTTGTTGAACTCTTCTGATGAGAACGTGCAGATCGCAACGTTAGCAGCTATGGCTGAATATGGGACAGCATTGAGACCACACGCAAAATATTTAAAAGGATTACTTCGACGTTCATCGTCGCAATCAGTAAAGAAAAAAGTACAAACGGTATTACAAACGATTAATGGTTATTAATCTCGCTCTCTAAAGGAATTGGAATGTTGAATATCACAATGAATAAGAAGCCGTTAAATCTATTTTTTACATGGATGATCTACTTACTGTGTATTTCACCTCTAGCGAATGCTACCGATGATTTTTCATTTTTTAACGTTGAACCAGTATTGGATGAACGTTGTATCGTGAATATATTAAATGGTTCGACTCGAGTTGACGAGTCAGGCTCTTTCACATTGTTAACACCAATAACTTCCGATGTACCCTATCGTGCTCGGGCTATATGTAATCAAAATGGTGCTTTATTGTATGGCGAATCCGCACTGATTTTTAATGCCGCTAATGTTGACGATGTTACTATAAGCGATATTTTTTTTGACCAATATCACCCTGTACCTGTATCACTTTCTATAACGACAACTCACACTACACTAGATATTAATAACCCAGTAAGCCAATTATTTGTTGAAGCGCTATTACCGAATAATACGACGAATAATTTAACGATTGGTTCATTAGGTACTGTGTATTCGACGTCTTCTGATGTGGTAACAGTTTCAGTTGATGGATTAGTAACGGCTAAAAAAAGCGGCCAGGCTATTATTTCTGTTCGTCACGAAGGTGTTATGGCGTCTATTGCATTTGATGTATATTTTCCTGTAGATACTGATGGTGATGGTTTATCTGATGAGTATGAGATTAGGAATATGCTCGATCCTGATGATCCGTCTGATGCTTTTGGCGATAAAGATAATGATGGTTTAACTAATTTACAAGAATATCAATTGGGTACATCAGTACTTCATGCAGACACCGACGGTGATACTTTATCTGATTTTGAGGAATTTCAACTAGGAACAGATCCATTACTTGCTGATACTGATGCCGATGGTTTAGTGGATGGGGAAGAGCTTATTCGCGGTACAGATCCGTTAAGTGAAGATAGTGATAATGATGGAATTAGCGACAGCATTGAGGTGCAATTTGGACTAGACCCACTGAGTTATAACTTAACAACTTCTTTAATCGGACGAGTTTTGGATATCAATAATGAACAAGTGATTGGTGCCAGTGTTGTTGTGTTTAATTCATTTTCAGCAATCAGTGATAGTAGTGGTCAGTTCATTATTAATAACGTACCTGTTTTCGAGCGTGAGATTGAAGTGTCGGCTCGAATAGTACGTTCAGGCAATATTTTCGATGGTAAATCGGTAATGGTAATGGCAAACGCTGATAATTTGACTAACGTTGGGGATATTATCGTTACTCAAACTGTTGGGCAATTAATCGGTTCTGTTGTTAACCCAAGAGATATTCCTGTTGTTGGTGCTCGAGTGACGGTTACTGATGATTCAGGTGAACAATGGTCAACTAATACCGATTTTCAAGGGATGTATCAATTTTCGAATATGCAGGCAGGAACTGTTGAAGTATTGGCACAAGATCCTCGAACAGGTCTCTATGCGAACAGCACTGGGGAGATCGTTAAAGAAGCTAATCTTCAGCTCAATATTAAGCTTAGAGCGTTAGGAACCATTCGCGGAAAAGCAATGATACAAGGCGGAGAAGTTACAGTGCCAGCAGATACTACCATTACGATAAAACGACTCGGTGGAGGGTACTTTAAAACCACGAAAACGAATGCATTTGGAGAATATTCCTTCGAGTTTGTACCGCTAGGTGAATACCAAATTAATTCATTCGGTCAAGGGCGTAATAGAGGTCAAACAACTACTGTACTGTCTGGCACTACGCAAATTCACGATGCGGATGTGGTATTTATTGGAATGGGGAGAGTACACGGTTTTGTGGAAACAACTTCTGGTGTAAGGTTGCAAAACGCTTCTGTTACATTGTTTAGCAAGAGTTTGTTTAGAGGGCAGTTTTCAACGACGACAAATAATGCTGGAGAATTCGAATTTGACGATGTTTATGTTGGAAGTTTTGATATCACCACAACAGATCAAAGCCTTGGTCTGTCTGCTAGAAACAATGCGACGTTAAATAATCATCAACAAGAAATAGCATTTGTGATGTCAATGGGCTCTACAGGCTCAATCATAGGAACTGTAGTGTCTTCGACAGGAGAACCTGTTGAAGGCGCCGAGGTTGAAATATCTAATAAAAAAACAGTTACAGACTCAGCAGGAAAATATCGGCTATCTTATATTCCTGTTGGGAATTACCGAATAACAGCATTAACAAATAAGGGTGATTTGGGTACGAAACTTGTTGATATTAATTCAGCTGATGAAGAGGTGGTTGCTGATATTACTTTAAATGGTCTCGCTCAGGTATTAGTTCAAGTATTAGACTCTAGAGGAGAAAAGGTAGCTAATACTCAGGTTAGGTTAGAAGTGTCACAACCTTTTGGTGAAAGATATAATGGACATACTGATGTCAACGGGGAGTTCTTTTTTGAACATGTTCTTGCTGGAATTGTTGACCTTAAAGTATTTGATCCTATCGCACGCCTTGGCGGAATGACGTCGTCAAATGTTGTTGCCAATGAATCGACAACGATAAGAGTAACGTTGGAAGATGCAGGTGATATTAATGGCACTGTATATCTAAATGATGGAGTAACTCCGGCAGTTAATACTCTGGTTCAATTATTTCCACTGGATATTAGCTTACGTACAGACTCCACTGGAAAGTTTAAATTTAACATGGTGCCTTTAAGGCTGAGTCCCTTCATTATTAAAGCATTTGATGCTGCAGATATTCAGCGAGGAGTGACTAGTGAATTAATATTATCTACTGATGGTGAAATTATTACCCAAGATCTCATTTTAGTAGGGGATGGCGTTATCACTGGTACTGTTTATACACCAGATGGATATTTGGCCAAAGGGGTTAGGGTGACTTTAAATAGTCATCTACCAGGGGGATTACCGCAAAGCTATTTGACTGATTCTCAAGGGCGTTATGTGTTACCTGTTGTGCCTGAAGGTGATTTTTCTATTAGCGCATCTATACCGCATCTAAAACAAATTGGTTATGCCAATGGCACCATTGAGCATGACGGGGAGTTAGTTGAATTAGATATTGTGATGGACTCAAATTTGATTCCTGATCAAGCAGCATCATTTTTCGATGGAAATAATTTCTCTTATTTCATACGCCAAGATGGATCCGTAAAAGATGGCACAAAGAATATATTTTTGGGTGATGGAGATAAAAACAGTCGGGCGTTGTTATTAGGTGTTGGACAAGATGAACATTTTTTTTCAATAGAAACTGATTCCGTTAAATTTGAAGAGAATTCACGTGAAGTTGTTATCTCTGGTGCGACAGAGAGCGGGATAGGTGTTGAGCGTAAAATTCATGTTTCTGACACTGGTTATTTTGCAAGGTATTTAGAAACATTCTCTAATGATTCTTTACTGCCTGTCTCCCTTGATATTCGTTTAACGTCGCATTTTACAATATCAACATATATTCGAAAGGTGGATGATCAGAGGCGCACTGTAAGTGTACCTGTTGGTATAATAAGCTCATCGACTGGTGATACGTTTTTTAATACGACTTCTGCAGAAGCAGATCGTTGGTTGATTCTTGATGATGATCTTGATGTTGACCCCTTTGTTGAACATAACTTACCAGCAATTGCACATATATTTGGTGGTGAAACTAACTCTATGCGTTTGTCTGATGGTGAATTTTTGTCTGGTAGCTCTGGAGATTTCAACCGGTTAGCACAAACTTGGCATGTAGTGATACCACCTAACTCTAAAATTAGTTTAATGCATTTTTTAGTACAACAAACAGATAGAAAAGCTGCTCAACTTTCAGTTGAAAGATTGATTCAATTACCGCCGGAAGCTATCAGTGGATTAACTTCCGAAGAAATGTCACGTATTTTAAATTTTGACATGCCACTTGGTGGCGTTAGTACCGTAGCTGAATTGGCGAATATGCAGGGCAGAATAGAGGGAGGTGTGTATGAATTTGATGACCTAACACCTGTACCCAATGCTAACATTTCCTTTCGTAGTTCCGTGCCATATTTTCAGCGAATTATTAATGTGCAAGCAAATGATTCAGGACAATTTTCTTTGATTAGTAAAATTGGAAATGATGGTACGACTACATTAATTCCAGAGACGGGATTTGAACTGATTGTTACACATCCTCAATCGTCTGTAGTGGCTGAATTAGAAAATGATCAATTTAGCTCAAATATTGATGTTTCTTTTACCAATACTGGTCGAATTGAAGGGACTGTCAGGCGTTACGATGGCGTCGTTGCTAGCTTTGGTAAAGTTGAGCTTATAAGTGAACGTTTTGAGCGTTCTTTATCGATTAATATTGCGGAAGATGGTCAGTTTTCTTTTAGAGGTTTAGCGCCTGGTAATTATCATCTTATTGCAACTTTTCCTACATCAAACGACACAAATATTGGGGGTAATATTGATGTATTATTGACTGATAAGCAGCATGTTATAAGAGATATTATAATATCAAAAGTTGGAGGCGTTACAGGACAAGTCACGAATGGATTTGGCACTCCTGAGTCAGGTATTGAAGTGATAATCCAGGCAGAGGATTTTTATCGAATAACAAGAACTGACTCTGGTGGTTTCTATAAATTTCTTGATATGCCAATTGCACAATATACCATTTCAGTAACAGACCCTAGATTAGGAATGTACCTTGAAGAAGGTGTCGATGTTAATAATGATTCTTTATTTAATGTGAATTTTTCGCTAGTTAAAACGGCTGATATTACGCTTTCAGTTCTCTATGAAGATGGAAGCGTTGCAGTTGATGTACCGGTTGAGGTGCAGAGAGAAAGACTCGGGGAAGGCTATATTAGACGAGGTTCGACTAACTCTTCTGGTCAACGGGTTATTCGTGATGTCCCTGTAGGTAAATATAAAATTAGAGTAAGAAATCCCAAAAACTCTTCATTAATAGTCGTTAAAGAAGGGGAGGTTGATAATACTGGTTCTGTTAATGATGTTAACATTGAGATTCCTATCGATCACGCACCTATATTAGCTATTACTTCTCCAGCGATAAATGAAAGTTATGTTAAAGGGGAGAATGTTATTGTTCGAGCGCAGGTAACCGATGACTACGGCATAAATGCTGTAACTTTCTTCTTAAATGGTATTTATAAAGGTGTTGACTATAAAGCTCCATTTGCTAAATCAATCATTTTGGATACCGATGTTCAAGCGTCTATAATTAAGGTCGTTGCTAAGGATAAAGCCAATAATATTGTGAGTGAATCAGTGGAGGTAAGCGTTTATGAAGACATCACTCCTCCCTCTATAATTTTGACTCAGTTTGCTGCTGATAATATTATTGAAGGTCTTCCTTTGAATATTGATGCTTCAGCCAATGATAATATTGCTGTAAAACAAGTCGATTTTCATATTAATGATCATTTAGTATTCTCGGATACTACAAGTCCTTATAGTTATCAATATCAGATTGACTCAAATTACACTGATATTAGCGCTAGTCTAAACATTCGTGCCGTTGCTCGTGATTTTAATGATAATACGGCGCAGCAAGAGCAAACAATTTTAATTATCGAGGATAGTGTCCCACTTGTTGAGTTTCATGAAGACTCTGTTGCTGATGGTTCTACTTTTTTTGAAGGGACAACGATAGACGTACATGGTATTGCAAGCGATGATATTGAAGTAACCCGTGTTGATCTTGTTGCGAATGGCCAAGTTATTCAAAGTCGATTTAATCAGCCTTATGTATTTAGTTTTTCAGCGCCCCTTCTTGCTGAAACTGTTAACCCATTTGTTGTGCAACTTAAGGCGATAGATAGTAAAAGCCAAGAATCCTTATCGGCACCTAAAAACTTAGAAATTAAGGAAAATAAACCACCTAGTGTTGAATGGTCATTACCTACCTCCAACAGTGCATTTGTTGAGGGGACTACAATAGAACTCTCGGTAGAGGCTAATGATGATGTGCTGTTTGATCGTGTTGATTTTTATGTCAATGAGCAGTTTGTCAGCAGCGTAAGTCAAGCGCCATTAACGGTAATGCATCAGCTTGAAAGTGGTATGGAAGGCGACATTGTTATATTAAAAGCAATTGCTTTTGATTCGATAGGTTTAGCAACTGAAGTTGTAAGAAATATTACACTTAAAGATGATTTGAGTGCGCCAACTGTTACGGTTACAGCTCCTGCTGATGAAGCCATTATTACTATTGGCCCTAGTGATGTGGTTATTGTGATTGATACATCAGGCAGCACTGGTAACACTTCTGGTTCAGATATAGATGGGGATGGTTTTACTGACAATATACTAGCTGCAGAGATTTATTCAGCTAAGCAGTTACTTGACTTTCTGAATCCAGAGACAACACGAGTATCGGTAGTTGACTTCAGTTTCGGTGCGATATTAGTTCAAGCACTAACAAATGATTTCGTGTTGGTTAACCAAAAACTAGATCTGATATTAGCTTCTGGTCCTAATGGTGGAACAGATTTTGACTCGGCGATGAATGTGGCCACAAATGAGCTCGTTGGTGCTCGTTCTCGATCTTTTGCGACGCCAGTTCAGATATTTATGTCTGATGGTTCTTCATCTTACCCCGAAAGTGAAGTAGAGCGTGCTCAAAAGGCTGGCGTTATTGTAAATACATTCGCCGTTGGTTATGGGGCAAATACTGGTACCTTAGAGAAGATAGCAATGGGTACTAGTGGCGTCGCAACAGTCGTTCCTGACGCAAGTAAAATAGTTGATATATTACCAAAAACAGTATTGTTTGGCATTGAGTCTCTTATTGCGACTGTGGATGCCCAAGATGATGTAGCGATTAAACAAGTCACTATTATAACTGAATCAGAAGACGGTAGCTTATCAAATCGCCAAACAGATCTTACAGCGCCATATAGTTTGGCATCAATACTACCTGAAATTTCAGAGAAACAATCGATTAAAATCTCTGCTTCTGCAACAGATTTTGGTGGTAATGTAACGCAATCACCTTTAACTCATGTGACATTGCTACCTGCACAAAACAAACCGATTTTAGTCAGTGCCTCGCCTGTTTATGCGGTTAGTAATTCCCTCGTAAGCTTGTTTGGAAAATTCTTGATTCACAGTGATACAGCGCAACTATCGGTATCTAATGCTGGTGAATTGGCCGAAATGAAATTATTTTTCAATGGCGCATCAGTTGAACTCGAATATACCGATAAATCAAAAGTTGTATTTCGTTTGCCTACAGACGCTCAAAGTGGGGAAGTCTATTTGGTTGTTGATGGAATACAAACGAATTCAGTCAATATATATATTGATGATGACCAAGATGGGTTATCAAATGAGCAGGAAGTAATACTCGGTACGGATCCAAACTTGGTTGATAGTGATCAAGACGGACTCAGTGATGGTGTTGAGGTTAATCAACATCAGACCAATCCATTGGATAATGATTCTGATAATGACGGAATAATTGATGGATTGGAGGTTACTCACGGTCTTAACCCAAACGATGCGGCTGATGCTGATGCGGATAATGATGGTGACAACCTTACAAATACAGAAGAGCTGTCATTTGGCACTGATTTAAATAATCAAGATAGTGATAACGACGGTCTCAATGATGGTGAAGAAATAAACAACTACCAAACAAATCCGTTAGATTCGGATTCAGATAATGATTATTTAAATGATGGAGTTGAAGTTAATCAGTATCGTTCTGATCCGTTAAATAGTGATAGTGATGGAGATACTATCTCGGATAAGGTTGAAGTCGATAACGGTATGAATCTTAATAATGCAGATGATGCTTATGACGATTTTGATGGCGATGGATTAACAAATTTAGAAGAAGTCGGATTAAATACTCGAATAAATGATGTGGATACCGATGATGATAATCTCAATGATTATGATGAAGTTAATGTGTATTTCACCTCACCAACTTATTATGATAGTGATAATGATGGTGATAGTGATGGATTCGAAGTCGCTAATGGCACGGATCCTAAAGATTCTAGTTCGAGTGTTACTGTTTCCTTTACTCATCATTTATATGATTCAGATAATAATAAATGGAGCATGATTAGAACCGGAGAAGTATACAATTTACCAACTTATTACTCGCCACTTCAATTAGATAATTCGGTTTTTTATGATAATGATGGTCGCGGATTAAAAGACGGTAATCAACAAGTAATATTAGAAATGATTAAGACTGATTATACCGTTTTTCGCAAAATATTTGTATCAAAAAATCAGCCTTTTGTTCGATATATAGACACCATTGAAAATACTTCAAATAAGAATATTACTGTAAAATTAGATATTGGAGTTCATTATCTTTTAGCGCCAGAAATAGTATTGACATCATCTGGTGACAATAAAGTGGATCTTTCGGATACGTATTCTATTACTGACGATGACAGTGAAGAGAGTGGTCACGCGGCTACAGGTAATCTTTGGGGGCATAGCTTGAGTGAGTATAGGGCGACTTCCACCGAATATAATGATGATAATTATAAGCATTATGTTTCCTTTAGCCCGGTAATTGCTGTTGGTGAATCTACCTCTGTTATGTATTTCTCTACAATTGGTAATAGTAGAAGCGCAGTCATTAATTTAGTGCAAGAACTGGAACTGTTGCCTGATTATGCTTTAGAGCTAATGACGTTAAGTGACTTTGATAATGTGTCAAATTTCAATTTGGACAGAGATAATGATGGATTAAATGATTTACGAGAACGTGCAATAGGCACTGATGTTAATAATAGTGATTCTGACGGAGATGGGTTACTTGATGGCTTTGAATATAATTACGGATTTAATCCGTTAGTTGCAGGCGAAGAATCTGGTGATGGTGATAATGACTCGTTAACTAATCTTCAAGAGCAAACGTTCAGCACTAATCCATTATTGTCTGACTCTGATAGTGATGGACTCGATGATGGACAAGAATTAGCTGCGGGTACAAATCCACTTGAAGTTGATAGTGATGGTGATGGCTTAAATGATGGCCATGAACTTTTAGTGTCCCTTACTAGTCCGTTAACCGCAGATAGTGATAATGATGGGCTATCTGATGGTAGAGAAATTAATGAATTAGGTACAGATCCGTTAAAACTCGATAGTGATGATGATGGGATGAATGATAAAGTTGAAATAGATTTATCGCTCGATCCCACTGATGGATCTGATGCATTATTAGATCCTGATAATGATGGTTTGACTAATTTGGAGGAATTTAACCATGGCACAATGCTTCATCAAGCAGATAGTGATAATGACGACCTAAAAGACGGTGAAGAAATTAATGTATTTAACACTAACCCCTTAGCTAAGGATACTGACTTAGATGGATTAATGGACAAATTTGAAACAGATTACAGTTTTGACCCTTTAATGGGCGGTGAAGGACAACAAGATCCTGACAATGATAATCTTACAAATATTATAGAACAACGTAAGAGAACTAATCCTCTGGTTGCTGATACCGACGGTGACGGTGTTAACGATGACGTAGATAGTTCGCCGTTAGATCCCAATTCAAGCTTTGTTTCAGGCGTTTTATTGGTGAATGATACGTCTTTCAGTACTTCTATAGGTGCATATACTGAGGCATTAGATTTGTTGTCAATTTCTTATGATGTCATTAATCAAATTGATGGTATTAGCTTGCCAAGCAGAGTTGAGATGGCTGAGAAATTACTAGTGGTTTGGGTGAATGGGGATTCAGGAGCATTGGTTACGCTAGAGAATGATCGATTAGCCTCTTATTTGAATGGAGGTGGGTGCGCTATTTTATCTAGCCAAGAACATCATAACCATGAAGGGTTAACTTTATTATTAGATCGTTATATGGGAATTGAATCTGTTGTCGATAATGCTATTTCAGGAGGTGAAGAAGGAGGCACAATCATTCTTAACGGGAAGATATCACCTTACAGTGCAAGTAAAAAATATAATTTAAATTTTCCGTTTACTAATTATTCTGACAGTTTAGTTTTAAAATTTGGAAGTGTTCCGTTGTTTGATATAGGTGGTGATATCGTTGGTAGTTATTTAGATTCAGGAACTGCTTTAGGGGTCTTTCTTAGTTTTCCATTAGAGACTGTTATAGATGTATCCGAAAGAGCAGAAATAATCAATAATGTTTATAGTCAATGCTCTTATAGTCATGATTTAACAGTTGAACCCGCTGAACCCGTTGGGCCAGTTGGACCGATTCATTGATGATATGAAATATAAGATAATTGCGTTTACTTTTTTTATGTTAATGGGATGTAATGATTCTTCGCTTGACGATAAATTGACCCGTATCATTAAAGAACAGGGATTAAGTGGTAACCCTATTCGTGATGTAAATCAGCAAGTAAGAACAATTGATTCATTGCCTGCTCGACTAGGAAAGTTACTGTTTTTTTCGACACAGTTATCGGGGCAGAGGGATGTCGCTTGTGCTAGTTGTCATCATCCATTATTGGGAGGAGATGATGATCTATCGCTTTCTGTTGGTGTTAATCCAGTTGATATTGAAGTTATAGGTCACCATAGAAGAAGCAAATCGGCAACTATTCTTGTTCCTCGAAATGCACCAACAACATTTAATTCTTCTTTATGGCAAAGAAAGTTATTTCATGATGGACGGATTGAACGTTTGAATGAATTCTCATTATTACCTCCAGAGATCAGTACACCAGATGAAAAGTTTGGTGATATAGATATAGGTGCTACATCACTCGTTCAAGCTCAGGCTGGTTTTCCTGTCACTTCAGAGCACGAGATGCGTGCTGCTTATAAGGATAAAAGTAGCAACGATTCATTACGTTCAGCTTTGGTAGATAATTTGGTCAAATCAGTGACCAAATTAAGTAGTGACAATGTTAATAGCTGGCAAAATTTATTTCTTGAAGTTTTCCCTCATAGTAAAAATGAATCGTTGTTTGAGTTGTTTAATTTTCAGCGTATACAATTTTTAATCGGAGAATATGAAAAATCTCAAGTTTTCATAGATACCCCTTGGAAGGCTTATGTTGGTGGTAATAAAAACGCATTAACTAGCGATGAGAAAAGAGGTGCAATATTGTTTTATACCCCAGTTAAAAATGGTGGTGCCGGTTGTGTGGGATGTCATTCTGGAGATTTTTTTACCGATGAAAATTTTCATGTAGTTGCCTTTCCGCAAATAGGGGAGGGAGTCGATATTCAAGGTAATGATACCGGCAGATATTTACGAAGTGGTATCCCTGATGATCGATATGCATTTCGTACACCTAGCTTAATAAATGCTACTGCTACAGCACCATATGGTCATAATGGTGCTTTTGATGATTTAAAAAATGCAATTCAATATCATTTGGACCCTATTAAAGGTAGTAAAAAATATGATTATTCGTTGAAGCAACTTAGGCAACAAGGGATTACAAATATAAATGCGAAAAAGCATACAAGTAGTGCAGTTAAACAACTAATTATGCTACAAAGACAGCAGCGTTCAAAGTTGGTAGTGACCACACTTTCTGAAAAGGAAATAATTGAACTAATTAGTTTTATTGGCAGTTTGACAGATCCGTGTATAAAGAATGCTATTTGCTTATCACCTTGGCTACCTAATGCCACAGAACATCCCGATAATAGCATTCTTAACTGATAATTATTTGTTCTATCTGGAAGAATATTAAATTCTTATCTGCTTTAATGAGATGGAACACTTTAATAATACAATTATTGAGGTGTTAAATGACAAAATAAACAGAAGTTATACGGCTGACTTTAAACAACTTAACGAAGCATTTTCTAAATGAAGCAGCAACAAGCAGCAGTGCGAAGCTGATTATGAATCATAACGCAGTAGTCGTGTTCTCCCCGAGCTTCCTATGGACAAGGCGATAAGTTACCACCGGCAAATGCTCCTGCGTTGCTCTAGCTCCGGTATCCATACCGTCGTATTTCGTTATAAGATATTTGTTAATTTCTACATGGATGTAGAACATTAGGATAACGTAGGAGCTGTTATCGGGAATGACTTAACGACATATCTTATGCTTAGTATTTGGCACGCTTCTTGACTTGCTGAAATCGAGTATCTTCATGTAGTTTGGGTATATTTGATTATTCGTCATGACTGAGTGAAAATAAGCGCGTTTTCAATTGTCATGACGTAGATAATTAATGAGTAATATTCTTGTATTCGATTCCGGTGTTGGCGGGATTAGTGTTGTCAGAGAAATCAAAAAGCTTTTACCTACGGTATCTATCGATTATTTGTTTGATAATTTGTATTATCCTTACGGCGAGCTAGATGAAGATACACTCATTCAGCGACTCATTAATGTAATTGGTAGTGTGGCGGTTGAACACAAACCTAAACTCATCGTTATTGCCTGCAATTCAGCCAGCACCACAGCATTACCGGCGCTACGTGCCAAATTTGATATCCCTATCGTCGGTGTCGTGCCTGCGATTAAACCAGCATCTAAACTAAGTCATTCCAAAGTTATTGGTTTGTTAGCGACTCAAGGCACTATCACCAGAGATTATGTAGAACAGCTTAAGATCAGTCATGCATCAGATTGTGAATTAGTGAATGTCGGTAGTAATGAGTTAGTCGCTATGGCTGAAACCTTATATCGCGGCGGGAAAATATCTCAGCAACGGCTGTCTGATATATGCCAGCCAATATTCGAACAAGCTGATGTGATGATTTTAGGATGCACTCACTTTCCACTATTGACTGAGTGCATTAATCAAATCAAACCAGCTACATTATTGATAATAGATTCAGGTTTGGCGATAGCCCAGAGAGTTAAAGAACTTCTAAACGTAAATTCAATAGAAATAAAAACGCCCAATGATCGTTTAAATCATCGGGCGCTTTATACTAAAGCAATAAGTGACAAATCATTAATAGCTGCACTATTTAGTGAAGGGTTTAATGAAACTACCTTAATTACTCTGCCGCGTGGCTAGAGTTATCGGGGCTAGTTTTTTCTTTAGCTTCACGTACCTTTAATACACGTTCTTGGAATTCATTGTCGTTGAGTTTCCCCATCGCGTCCTGTGCGCCACTTGGGTCCATGGTGACAAAACCAAAACCACGTCGACGGCCCGTTTGTTTGTCCTTAACTAATCGCACTGAATAAACACTTCCGTACTTTTCGAATAATTCACGAACCACAGCCTCATTCGCACGGTACGGCAAGTTCCCTACGTATAGAGTCTGACGCTCGTCAGATTGTTCTGGAGTATTACTATTAGTAGAGTGAGTTGTTGACGTGTTGCCAGATACTAATAGAACTGCAGATGCACCAATTAAAATACCAATTGCCAAAAATGGTGCCGCCATCGCGTAGTCAGCGTTAAAAACAGGAAGAATAAAAAAGCCAACCCCAGCGAGAACTAATGCAATAAGAAATGAACCTAATTTTGTTGATTTCATAAGATAACCTAAATAAATGAAGAAAAATAAAAGCTTAAGAGCGACATAATAGATAGATTTTATGGCAGATTCCAGAGCCAGCTATTAAATAGTTTAAAAAACACTCATAAACTTTGAGGTTTATCTGCAGAAACAGCTATAAAACGCTGTAAATTGATTATAAAAGTGTCATTCGGAGTGATTTGTAACCAGTTAACATTTTATTATGAAAAAGCCCTTGCCAAGTTAGATTGGATCTCTATAATGCGCATCCACTGACACGG
>MPDF01000063.1 GCA_001874365.1 Gammaproteobacteria bacterium MedPE
AGCGATGATGCGACGGTTTTATGGTCGACTACGCCAAACAACGGCAATAGGGCAAACGGCACTAATGACGTTGCCGGAATTGGTAAGGCTTCACTAACCCACCAAATAACGGTTAATAGCGTAATTGCCGCGGCAGTCGCAGGCATTTCAGCTAATCCGTTAAACGTTAATAGGTAGTAGAAAAGCAGAGCGGCAAGGGGACCTATGCCGATAAAGTGCTGACGTTTAAGACTCATTGTTATTATTCTTTATTAAACGATGTAGAGCGGCACACGATAACATTTTATTAACAGTGAGAAAACTACCTATTACTGACTGGGTTAATCTCCATAAATTTCTAATTTATTCACTCACTGCAAAATTATTATTTTGTGTTAGAATTGCAAAAAATTTATTTAACACCTCAATATTTAAGGATATTTATGAACAAACGGATAGGTTTAACTTCACTAATAATAGCTTGTTCATTGGCCTCTGGTACTGCTATAGCTAATGAAAAAAAAGACACGTTTTTTGTAGGCGCATCAATTGCTGTGAATTCAGATTATAAAGTCGATAATCCGGCGAAATTTAATGTGGGTTATCAGTTTCATCCGAATTTTGCGGTGGAACTAAATCAAATTGATTTAGGTAAAAGCGACAATGATGACTTTGAAAATATTGACGTTGATGGTTATGCTGCTATGTTGGTGGCCAAATATCCACTTGGCAACTTTAATTTTTACGGGAAACTAGGTGCTTTCTCTTGGTCAGAAGAAGGAAGTTATTACGATCCATTTGAGAAACGGATCACCGGACTTGTTGATAACAGCGGCACTGATATTCTCTTGGGTGCAGGCGTTAGCTATCACTTTAATGATTATCTCGCGATAAAAACAGAAGTTATTAAAAGTGAGTTTAGTCACTTTGGTTTAGGATTTGATATCTACTTTTAGTTGTTGTGGTAAGCTGCCGTTATCTAAAAATAACAATTAAAACATCACGATGACTGTATCAAATGAGGCGCCAGTAACTTTTGCAAAGACTGCCATTGTAATTGGTGCTAGCGGGTTAATCGGCCAATTTTTGGTGGCTAAACTTGCGAGTTCCTCGCATTATCACAGAGTTATTGCCATCACACGTCGTCCTGTAAGTTATGAGTCAGCTAAGGTTGAAAATCATGTGGTTAACTTTGACGAGCTTTCAAAGCATGCTCATCTGTTTAACGGAGATGTGTTGTTTTCATGTTTGGGCACGACGCGTAAACAAGCCGGTTCAATCGCAGCACAGCGGGTAATTGACTTAGATTATCAAATTGCCGCTGCTAAACTTGCCTGTGATAACACAATTGCACATTATGCCTTGGTCTCGTCAAGTGGCGCGAATAGTCAAAGTCGCAGTGCTTATTTACGAATGAAAGGCGAACTAGATGACGCGATTAAGGCGATGCCATTCAAGCGTATTAGTATTTTTAAACCGTCGGTGTTACTTGGTAGCCGTGAACATTTTCGTTTAGGTGAAACCATCGCGAGTGTCTTTTTACCCCTAATTTGTCGCTTACCAGGTCTAACGCGCTATCGACCGATTTTAGGTAAAGAGGTCGCAGAGTCAATGTTGTTTGTTAGTCAGTGTACTGGTGAGGGCGTAACAGAATTTGTCCTCGATGACGTCTTTATTGATCGCATAATGGAGTTAACAGGTGATTAAAAAAATCAGTGCTGCACAGGCTTATCCACTACGCCAAGCTATTTTACGTCCTGACGGAACGCTTAAAGACTGTCAGTTCGACGGCGATGAACTAGCATCTACCATACATTTCGGGTTATTTGATGGCGATGCATTAGTGGCAATTGCATCTGTGTATTGCAGAGATTATGAAAGCAATGAGTACTATGTTGGTAAAGGTTATCAATTGCGCTCAATGGCAGTTGCTAAAATGGTTCAAGGGCAAGGAGTAGGGCAAAAATTATTAACAGCGATTTGTGATGAAATGAAGATAATGGACGTTGATTATTTGTGGGCTAACGCCAGAGTGTCTGCAACTTCTTTTTATCGACAAGCCGATTTTGACATTAGCCCTAATGTGTTTGACATTGCGGACGTTGGCCCGCATCAACATATCGTTAAATACTTTTAATTAAATAGCTTTATCGTTCATCGAATAAATAAGCGTGAATCTAAGCCTTAGTGTCATCAGCATCTGGCTTGATGACATCTTCATCTACACCGAGTTTTTGTGCTTTAGTTTTCCATAACTTTTTTGCAAGTTTTTGCATGTCGATGTCTTTGTCACCTTCATCGATTATTTCACGCCCGATCAGTGTTTCTAGAATATCTTCCAAGGTCAATATACCGCGCACTGTGCCATATTCATTGGCAATCAACGCCATGTGATGCTTGTTCGCTAATAACTCTCGCATTGCATGAGACAAGGTCATGGTTTCCAATAGCGTCGGCATTTCTCGCAGGTAGTTACCGATAGTCGTGTCAGTGTTACCGCGGGCTTGTGCTAATAATAAGTCTGAGCGCAGCACAAAACCAACAATATCATGGCTTGTTTTTTCATAGACAGGAATGCGCGAGAAACGTACTTTTTGATGCTCTAAGAAAAACGCCTCTACACTAGTATTAATCTCATCACTGAAAATCACGGTGCTGGGTGTCATCACAGATTTAATCTTTAAATCCTGCAGCATCATTAAGTTTTGTAAGATCTGTGCTTCTTGGCTATCTATAGCACCATGTTTTTCACCTAATTCAGCCATCGCAGTAAACTCATCACGACTAAAATCAAATTGGGGTTTGTGACGTACCAGATATTTAGTCACAAACTCGCAAATGATGATTATTGGGTTAAGTACCAGAATCATATATTTGAGTACATAAGCTGTGGTAGGTGCGAGTTGTTTGGCGTATGTAGCGCCGAGGGTTTTAGGGATAATTTCAGAAATGAAGAGAATTAAGATGGTCAGTACTGCTGAGATAACACCTAAATAAGCTTCCCCAAATACAACAGCACCTTGTGCACCAACACCTGCTGCGCCGACAGTATGAGCAACGGTATTGAGCGTTAAAATGGCCGCCAAAGGTTTGTCTAAATCTTGTTTCAAACCACTTAAAATTTTACCCGTCGGATGGCCTTCTTTTTCAAGTAGAGCGACCTGACCTTGACTGATACTTAAAATGACAGACTCGGCAATGGAACAAATAAAAGAAAAGAACAGTGCGATAAAAAGATAGATAGAAAGTAATAGCATGGGCTTTTAAGGTTAATAAAGTTAACTTGATAATGGTTAGTATATCAGAGAGTTGTCAAGATCAATAAATGCAACTACCTGACTATCAATTAGGTCGCGCTTACTACGTGCTAATCCCACAACGCTTATCCATAATACGATTATTACTCTTTTGTAATTTTTTGATGCGGTTATTACGTTCACATTCCCAAGTCGTCACTGGGTATTGCTTGTCCCATGCAGCCATGAGTTTGCGTTGTGCTGTGCTCATTTTAAATTTTTTGTAAGCGTCTTCCATATATAAATAAGCACGGGCTATTTGGCCTCTTGCGCGCTTTGGTGGCTGCGCTTTTTTATTTTCGATACGCATATCACAGGCGCCAAAATCTGATTTTTCTGACGGCATCATCACGAAGTTAAAGTTACTTCGGTACGCATTCACCGAGCCAATAGTGGGGAATAGATTGTATAAGTCTGCTTGCATTAAGCGGTATTTTTTACTCGATTTATTAGCACAGCGACGGCCTTTATAGGTTTTACCTTTGTTGTTAACACATTGTTTGTCACCTATACGCCATGCGGAAAATGACTGGCCAAAGTTTTCCGCCGGTACCACATGTTCCCATTCTACGCGTTTAGCGCGTTTTTTGTATTTAGTGCCACTGTATCCGTTGTAACTTTCAATGGCCTTTTTAAGGCTAAAACTCGCGCCGCAATAAAGCGTGGTGCGGTGATCATGATAAACGTTTTTAAGGAGTAGCTTTTTGGCTTTGCTAAACGATTCAATTGATTTGTTTTGGTTAACAGATGAATGAGCTGCAATTGAATGGAAAGACATTGTTGCTATCACCAACGTGATAACACAAGAAAACACAGGCTTCATTAAATAGGCCTTAAAAAAATAGGGGATTTGTGAAATGAACGGCAGTAGCACTACCTACTGACCGTCTTGGATTTTTCCAACCATTAATAATGGAGAAGCATCTAGCTCTTCGGCATCCATCATCGACGCAATACGTTCTACAGACGACAATAATTGACTTTGTTCCCACGCATCAAGCGATTGGTAACGTTGAATGAAGTGCTCTTGTAATGGTTTCGGCGAGTCTTGCAGTAATAGCGTGCCACTCTCAGTGAGATATAGCTCCACTTTACGCTTGTCGATTTGGCTACGTTGTCTGATCACTAACTCTTTCGCTTCGAGCCTATCGATAATGCTGGTTACTGTTGCTGGGCTGAGATTAATTTCGTTAGCGACTTGTTTCGCCATAGGCGCGTCAAGTTCTGCTATTTTTTTCATAACAACGAGTTGTGGGCCTGTTAATCCTGACTGTTTACTAAGTTTGCGCGAATGAATGTCGATTGCTCGAATAATTTGGCGTAAAGAAATTAGTAATTGTTCGTATTTTTCCATGATGCTCCAAAATAACAGATAACGTGCAATGTTAGCTCGATCTTAACCATTGTCGACGATTGCGCGAACATTAACAGAAAAATTTAATATTGAAAATATTTAGTAATCATTCAGAGCCCTAATCGTTCGAAATTCATAGAGCTCTGTGTTTATACTATGCGTAAATTTAGAAACTAAATGTACGTGCAACACCAAATACGACACGAGTATCTGCGTTATCTAGATTCATGTTTGTGTCTTCTAATGCAATATCAAAATCAAAACCTTTATAACTTGTCATGTAAGCAACACGGTAATGATTGTATGACTTGCCGCCGTCCCACGCCCATTTCATTTCGTCAGTTGAAGTAGAGCGGTCAAAACTAACACGTACGTTGTGGCCTTCAGCGACTTCAAATGTATGGGCAACCATTGCGATGTAATGGTTAGCATCTAGTCCAAAGTAATCCCATGAGTACCAAAAATTAAATTCAGTATCGCCTACCGAAGAGTTATAGCCAAACTTTGCATAAGCTTCTGGGTAGTTGTAGTCAGAAGATACGTCATCACCGTGGTAGGTATAATAAGCGATACCTGTGTCTAGACTCCACTTTTCGTTGAGTTGATAGAATTTACCAAGATAGGCGTCCCATTCGGTGTTGGTCTCATCTGTGTCGCCAAAATCTACGTTCGATGCCCAAGTACCTGCGTAGAAACCACTATCTGAAGCATAATCTAAGCTAGCTTGTAGCGCTGGATCGTTCGTGGTTTGGCTTACACCGTTGAATGTGTAATCTGAAACAACTTTAACTGTTGAAGATACGTTAGCCATCGCGCTGGCTGATAATAAAAGTAGGCCAGAAACGCTGGCTGCCGTCATTGTTTTTTTCATGTTATTTTCCAAGTAAAGGGTGCGCCCAATAAGGCGCACAAAATTGTAGTTAGTTAATTAATTCGATCTTTTTAAAGTCGATTTTATTTTCTTCTGGTGACGCTTTGATTTCTTTTACAGCATTGAATTTCTTGAACAGAATATAGCCAAAACATGTAAAGAATAAACCGATAACAACAGCGCCAACCCACTGAATTTGCAGGAAGTCGAGTTTGAATAGTAAGGTTAATAAACTCAGCGCAATCAAGTTAGCAAAGAAGTATTTTACTTTGCCTAATCTCGCAACGGTTAAGTCTAGGTTATCGGTATATAGGCGGATCAACGAATCAAGTGAGTTGATGACAAAGGTAATGCCAACAATCGCCATGGTAATGTTATAAAATCCTGCTGTCTCAATGCCGTTTGAGCTGTAGTAATAAAGCACAGCGAACCAAATTGCGATTGGAATAGATGGGAAAATTAACATAGCGCCCAATACTTGATATGTACGTAAACCACCAACAAAACGCGCTGTAAATTGACCAATCATGATGCTCCAAGCAAACCACCAGAATAGGTAGAATTCATGGTAATCATTCATTGGCAATACAAATTCGTGAATGTTACCAAAGTAACCGCCAATCAACGCAACCGTGCTAACAAATGCGCTGATATCGCCCTTGTCTGACAAGAATGCGCCAGCCCACATCAGCACAATAAGTCCTAGGAATAAGTAGGTTGTTGCCAAGCTTAAAATTCGAACATAACGAATGCTAGTACTCGAATAAACCGCAGCAGCAATTACAACAAATACAATTAAGTAGAAGGTGCTGATGATTGACTCGCCATCGCCAAGTGATGGTACGTACCATGGCAGGTTCGTTAATAATAGGTAGGCTGTGAACGCACAGGTACCGATGATAACGATATTGTTGATGACTTTAATCACTGGAATTTCAAAAAACTTCACGCGCGGTTCGATGACACAGAAATAGAAACACGTTAAGAAGTAGAAGCCCCAAATTAAAAAGGCCCAAAATCCAAACTCAATAGCGAGTGGATTGGTAAACGCATATTCAGGGCTAGTGGCTACATCGGCATAACCAGCAAACTCTGTCAGTGGGAACATAATAAGTCCCACGTCTAAGCCAGAGGTGAATAAAATAGCGATAAAGGTAAATGTTCTTACGGGGGTTACACCAACACAGCGCATATTACCCCAACGTACAACGATGAAAGCAATGGCGATGAAGGTAAAAATTAACCCCGCAGATAACCAAGTGGTCATGAGTGACTCCTGTTTTTATTATTGTGAATTAACACATTTTTCTCCTAAGTTAACTGAGTAGCGTAGTAACTGCAAAGCAGCTTCAGGGTTTAATTATCCTAATCACTCAAAGGAGACTAGGATAGTTAACGCCTGAATACGCACTCAAAAATGTGACCTTATTTGGTCACGCGTTGTGGTGAATTATCACGCTGGCCAGTGGCACTTGCCATAACAACAGGTGCGCTAGACGGCGCTAATAATTCACGGTTTAAAATCATATCGCTGGCACGCTCTGCCACCATAATAGTGGGCGCGTTGAGATTACCGTTGGGAATGGTTGGGAAAATTGATGAATCAACCACACGTAGCCCTTCAATGCCGCGTACGCGAGTTTCACTATCAACCACGGCCATGTCGTCTTCGCCCATCTTACACGAGCAAGATGGGTGATAAGCACTTTCCACAAATTGACGAACAAAGGCATCAATCTCTTCATCGGTTTGAATATTAGTTCCCGGTTGAATTTCTTCACCGCGAAACTCATCAAAGGCTTCTTGGCCGATAATCTCACGTGTTAAACGAACACAGGCGCGAAAGCCTTCGCGATCGGCTTCATCTTCAAGGTAGTTAAATTGAATGCGAGGATGAGCTTTAGGATCATTTGAAACCACGGTAACAGCGCCGCGACTCTTTGGCTTGTTATGACCGATATGCACTTGAAACCCATGGCCAGCAAAGGCTTCTTTACCGTCATATCGCATCGCAGCTGGTAAGAAGTGATACTGTAAATCAGGCCAAGGTGAATGCTCGTTGGAACGAATAAAACCACATGACTCAAAATGGTTGGTGGCGCCTAGTCCTGTTTTGGTAAAGAACCAACGGCTACCAATTAAGAATTTGTTCCATAAATCGAGCTTACCATTTAACGAAATTGGCTGCTTACACTTAAATTGAAAATAGAACTCGAGATGATCTTGTAAGTTTTGACCAACCCCAGGTAATTCATGTTTCACTTCAATATTCGCGTTTTCCAGCGTTTGCTTCTCGCCAATACCAGATAATTGCAAAATATGTGGTGAACCAACAGAGCCAGCTGACAAAATCACTTCTTTGGCCGCGTGAACGTCGATAACTTTGCCATTGCGCTCATACTTAACACCCGTTGCCGTTTTACCTTCCAGCAACACATGATGAACTAATGCGTGAGTAATAACCGTGAGGTTAGGGCGGCTCATTGCTGGGCGTAAATAAGCGTTGGCAGTTGAAGCTCGCACACCATCTTTGATGGTCATGTGCATCGCGCCAAAACCTTCTTGCTGTGCGCCATTATAATCGTCAGTTGCTAAATATCCTGCTTGAACGCCAGCATCAACAAAGGCTTTGTATAACGGATTCTTCATCTCGTTGCCGTTATTTACACCCAGTGGCCCTTTGCTTCCGCGATAGTCATCACCACCAAATGCCCAGGTTTCTGCACGTTGAAAATACGGTAAACAATGGGCGTAGTCCCATTGATTAGCACCATGCTCTTGCCACTCGTCAAAATCTTTGGCATGACCACGCACATAAACCATACCGTTAATTGATGATGAGCCGCCTAATACTTTACCGCGAGGGCAGTGCATGCGGCGATTATCTAAAAACGGCTCAGGCTGGGTTTCAAATTGCCAAGCGTACTTTTTTGTATTCATTGGAATTGATAAAGCGGTTGGCATTTGAATGAAAATGCTTTTGTCGCTACCACCGGTTTCTAGCAGTAAAATGCGGTTGCTTGGATCTTCTGACAAACGATTCGCCAGTACACAACCAGCTGAACCTGCACCAACGATAATATAATCAAACTTCGGGTTACTCATATCAATTCTCAATAGCTTTAACTTGTTACTTTATACTAATTGTATTATTTACGATTCAAATGCTG
Organism: Gammaproteobacteria bacterium MedPE; assembly: GCA_001874365.1. Lineage (GTDB taxonomy): Bacteria > Pseudomonadota > Gammaproteobacteria > Enterobacterales > Psychrobiaceae > Psychrobium. Next base: position 8,671 of record MPDF01000063.1, read on the forward strand.
TTCGCTTAAAACGGACTCTCAAGCGGCGTCATACCGACATAAACCGATTTGATTTGGGTGTAATGGCGTAAAGTCTCGATACCATTTTCGCGACCAATACCAGACTGTTTATAACCGCCAACCGGCATTTGAACTGGTGACGCGCCGTAGTTATTAATCCAACAAATTCCCGCCTGCATTTGATGAATAACGCGATGAGCACGGGTGATATCTTGCGTGAAAATACCGGCGGCTAAACCGAATTCAGTATCATTAGCGCGGCGAATGACTTCATCTTCATCATCAAAGGTTAAAATGGACATTACAGGCCCAAAAATCTCTTCGCGGCAAATAGTCATCTCATCAGTGACATCACTAAAAATAGTCGGCGCGACAAAATAACCGCCAGCGCTATCTGATGGTGACAGCGCTTCACCGCCTTCTAGCAAGGTCGCACCTTCATCAATGCCTTTTTGGATATAATCAAGCACTAACTGATGATGTTTCTTAGAAATGAGCGCGCCAAAGTTAGTATCAGGATGCATAGGATCGCCTACAACAATATTGTTGCGAGTACGCTTTAATAAACGCTCCACAAACGTATTAACAACAGAGCGATGAACAAATACGCGGGTACCATTAGTACAAATCTCACCTTGGGTGTAGAAATTACCTAACATCGCGCCAGAAATGGCATTGTCGATATCTGCATCTTCAAACACAATTAATGGTGATTTTCCGCCAAGTTCCATCGTGACATCTTTCAGTGTGGTAGCTGCGCCAGCCATCACTTTTTTACCGGTGCCTACTTCACCAGTAAACGAAACTTTCTCGATGTCGCTGTGGTGTGACAACCATGCGCCAACATCGCCAGCGCCTTGTACTACGTTAAATACGCCATCAGGAATGCCTGCTTGGGTAAATACTTCAGCAAGTTTTAACGCGCCAAGAGGCGTTTCTTCTGATGGTTTGAAAATCATAGAATTACCACAAGCAAGTGCGGGCGCTGATTTCCAACAGGCAATTTGCAGTGGATAATTCCACGCGCCAATGCCAGCACAAACGCCTAGTGCTTCACGGCGAGAATAATAAAAATCATCACCAACGCTTTGTTGATTGCCTTCAATTGCTGGTGCAAGTGATGCAAAAAACTCAATCGCATCAGCGCCAGATTCAACATCCACCACGCTTGCTTCTTGCCACGGTTTGCCAGTATCAAGCACTTCAATTTTCGCCAATTCATCGTTTTGCTCGCGAAGTAGAGCTACAGCCTTTAGTAACAAGCGGCTACGTTGAGTAGCATCCATTGCCGACCAAGCTGCAAAGCCTTGTTTAGCACTGTCGATTGCTTGTTGTTTAATAAAATCATCAGCGATTTCCATGTGATAAATCACCTGGCCAGTCGCCGGGTTAATAACGTCAAAGGTTGCGCCAGTTTTATTAGCAAGATATTGACCGTTAACGTAATTTTGATGAGTTGGTAATGACAAAGGTATTCTCCGTGTTGCTTATGCGCTGTACGCTAGCAAGTCTTTGATAAATTTTTTACATAGCGCTTGTGCTTGTGAAAACTCTTCTTCAGGACGAGGGCTTAATGCGCTACGAAGCCAGCAGCCATCAATCATCGCCGCTGTTTGTTTTGCTGCGATAACCGCCGATTCACTGCCTAGTATGTGCCGATATGAATGAAGAAGATTGCTGTACAAGCGTCTGTTGTTGATATGTTGTAGTCGCGCTAGTCCCGGTTCGTGCATCGACTGCGCCCAAAAACTCAGCCAAGTTTTAGTTGCTGCCACTGAACGCTGAGTTTGGCTAAAATTAGCGTCAATAATTGCCATTAACCGTTGCTCATGAGTTAGCACTTTATCTTGTGTGTGTTCTAACAACGCGATCTTTAATTGAGATAACAAATACTTAACTGTCGCGTCAACTAATCCCTGTTTGCCACCAAAATAATGACTAATGATGCCAGAAGATAATCCTGCCAATCGGCTGATGGTCACTATAGTGGTGTTGTGTAAACCATATTGGGCAACTGATTCTAAAGTGGCATCTATTAATTGCTGTTCGCGCAATTCTTTCATTCCTACTTTAGGCACAATGGGCTCTCCAATATTTGGTAGTTAACGTAACGGCAGTGGTTAACGTTCATCAATGTAAAAATAAGTCATTTTATTTTAATTGAACGTTCAATTAATAATAATTCTAATAGTTTGAATTGAAATTATCAATGATAAATGGTGTTAGTGTGAATAGACGCACTGTAATTATGGTAATTGCGGATACAGAGCTAGTCTTTAGACAGTGGTATTAAGAAAACGAACGCACAAAATGATTAGTACCATAAGTATTATTAATTTGAAGTATTTAAAATAGGTAGATATTTATTATTGAAAGCCGTTAAACCACAAGCTTATGGCGAGAGATATGAGGTATAGATTTGGTCGGAACGAGAGGATTTGAACCTCCGACCCTTTGTCCCCCAGACAAATGCGCTACCAAGCTGCGCTACGTTCCGATTGTTGATTTTAGTTGATAAAATCAGTGTTAATTCTAACGTGAAATTCATAGATTTCAAGTAGTAACATGATCATCACTCATGGTTAATATTTTTGTACGCTACCCTTTAATAAAACGTCCCAATAGTGGGATTTGTTATTCAAATGATCATCCCATTTTCGAAACTTACTGGTAAAGATAAGAATTTGTTTGCTTGTAAATTGTTGATTTTTAATGGTTTGTGTTTGTTGGCACATCCTTTGTAGTACATGGCTAACTTAGGTCAAAAGTGAGCCGAAAATGGACATTGTAAGAGACAGTAAAAAATCAAAACGAAAACCCTTGTTGATAGCGGGTGCTGTTGGTGTGTTAGTGGTGGGGGTTATCGCCTTGATGATAAAGCCCAGCAACGCGTCGTATGTGGTTGATAAAGATGCGCTACTTTTTGCAACCGTTGAGCAAGGCGATATGAAAGTGCGAGTGCGCGGTACTGGTGTATTAGCGTCGAAAGACATTCGCTGGTTGGCCACCGATGTGGCTGGACGCGTTGAGCGCATTGTGACCAAAGCAGGTGCTATCGTAAAAAAGGGCGATGTTATTTTGGAATTGTCCAATCCTCAGTTGGTGCAACAAATGCAGGACTTTGGCTGGCAGCTTGAAGAAATGCAGGCAGAAACAACCGCGCTTGAGGTATCGCTGGAATCACAGTTACTCGATCAAGAAACGGTAGTGCTTAATGAGCAGCTTAATTACGAGCGTGCTAAGTTAACCTTCGATGCTGAAAACTCCTTGTTAACGCAGGGCGTTATTGCGATTTCTAAAATTAAACACCAAGAAGCGCAAATCGAAGTTAAGCGTTTTAAGCAACGTTGGGATTTGGAAAAGAAACGCTTAGCAAAGCGTCGCGAAAACCTTGATGCTCAGCGCTTGTCTTATCAAGCCAAGTTAAAACGTTTACGTCATAGTTTGGAGCGTGCTCAAAAGCAAGTAGATAATCTAACGGTTCGCGCCAGTATGGATTCTATTGTACAAGAAATGCCCCTAGAGCTTGGCCAACAGGTTAATCCTGGTAATAACTTGGCGCGATTAGCCCGCAGTGGTTTATTTATCGCCGAGCTGCGCATTCCAGAGAAACTCATTAAAAACGTCAAGATATCTCAAGCCGTGAGTGTTGATACGCGCAGCTCGATTATAAAAGGGCATATTATTCGAATTGATCCTGCCGTTGTTAATGGCACGGTACAGGTTGATGTTGATTTACTTGGTGAATTGCCAATTGAAGCACGTCCCGATCTGACAATCGATGGGGTTATCGATATTGCCGACATTGAGAATACCTTATTCGTCAAACGCCCTATGTACGCTAAAAACGATACTCAGGGAAGCGTTTATGTGCTCGATGAGCAATCACAAGAAGTGGTTAAGCGCGATATTGAATATGGGCAGACATCCAATCAGTTTATTGAAATTAAATCTGGGCTTAAGTCGGGAGAGAGCATTGTGGTCTCTGACGTAACAGCTTGGCAGTCACATCAAAAAGTTAGCATTAATTAGAGGGAAATCATTATGAGCACTGAAAAAAACGAAAAAGCACTAGTGAACTTAGTCGATATTAACAAGATTTTTTACACTGACGAGGTAGAAACGCAGGCGTTAAATGGTATTAATTTATCAATTAACAAAGGTGAATACTTGTCGATTTCTGGACCATCGGGTTGTGGTAAATCGACGTTGTTGTCATTACTTGGTTTGCTAGATACATCAAGTAATGGTCAATACAGTTTAGCGGGGCATGATGTTTCAGACTTGTCGCGAGATGAGCGAGCGCGTATCCGAAATAAAGAAATTGGATTTGTTTTTCAATCATTTAACTTGATAAGTGATTTAAGTGTGGAAGAAAATGTTGCCTTGCCACTCACTTATCGCGGTGATTTAACGGCAAGCGATATTCAACAGCGCGTTACGGAATCACTTGAGAAAGTTGAAATGGCGCATCGTGGTAGCCATTTCCCGTCGCAGTTATCGGGTGGACAGCAACAACGTGTCGCCATCGCTCGCGCATTAGCGGGCACCCCTTCAATTATTTTGGCGGATGAGCCAACAGGTAACCTTGATTCTAAAAATGCACAAATAGTGATGAATTTGTTGGACAAATTACATCAAGAGGGCGTCACTATTTGTATGGTGACCCATGATCCTGCATCTGCTGCACGAGCTAGTCGTATGATTGAAGTGTTTGATGGCACCATTGTCGCCGATAAAGCGACAGCTAGTGCATCTGCGATTGCGGTTTAATAGGAGAATGACAATGTCTTTCTGGATAGATATTAAATATGCAGCGCGTTTGCTGCTGAAAAAGCCGCTGTTTGCATTGACGAGTATTCTCATCGTCGCAGTGGGCTTAGGCCTTACCGTGTATACATACTCTATGTTAAACAGTTTGGTTTTCAAACCGATGACTCTTAATGGTGATGTGCCTATTTATGCCATTGAAGCTGAATATGATCACAATCATTTGTCACGCCGTCCGGCAGATCCTTTTGATTTAAATCGTGTTAAACGCGATATCGATGTGGTTGATGATATTGGCTTTTATCAAGATGGCACCGCGCTTTTTCAAGATATTGAAGGCAAATCTGGTACGGTAAAGTTTAATGCATCTTATGTGAGCTGGAATGTTTTTGAATTCTCATCAACACCGCCAATGCTCGGTCGTGGCTTTAGAGAGTCAGATCAACAAAAGGGTGCTGAGCCAGTTGTCATGCTGAGTTATGACATTTGGCGTGATTATTTTGATGCTAATGAGCAAGTCGTGAATAGCTTATTAACGGTTGAAGGCGAGAAAATGCGCGTTGTGGGGGTTATGCCACAAGGTTATGCATTCCCGATGGTTGCTCAAGCGTGGCTGTTGTTGCCACCAGAGTTCTTAGCGCCTGTGGAGCGTGGTAACCAATCGGTGTTTGGCTTTATGAAGTTAAAGTCTGGCGTTGAATTTTCAGAGTTTGAGCGTGAGCTTGACCGAGTTAACCCATTAATTATTCAAGATATTCCTGAAGAATTCATTTGGCGATTGTCAGATAATGGTAGTTATTTACGTGCGCTTGATTACAAAGAAGCAAGCATCACTCAATATTACTCCATCTTCATTGCGATGTTTATTGTGGTGTTTTTAATCTTGATTCTAGCTTGTATTAACATTGGCAACTTATTGCTGGCTCGTGTGAACGAGCGAATCAAAGAAGTGGCGATTCGTGTTGCCTTGGGTATTCCTAGAACACGCTAGTGTGGCAGATGTTATGGGAAAGTATCTTCATTTGTACTATCGGTGGCTTCTTCGCCATTTTGGTGGCTGGCTGGGGATTAGAGCTAACCAATACACTCTTTGATAATGCCTTTGCCGTTGACCAACAAAAGCCATTTTGGTGGGTGCTATCACTGGACAGTCATGCGATTTCTGCACTTGCGATGACGGTTGTTGTGATGATTCTTATCACCGGGCTTATTCCAGCATGGCGCGCTCTCACGGGTGATTTCAACGCAATTTTACGCGATGGAACACGCGGCGCTATGGGGAAAAAGGCGGCTCAAGCCAGCAAAGCGCTCGTTGTTTCTGAAATCTTGCTGTCTTGCGTCGTGCTTGTTATTGCAACCATATTGCTGTTTACCAGTTACTCAGCAGCAAATGCTGATTACGGTGTAGATACTGAAAATCGCATTACAGCGCGATTAGAATTGCCAATTTTGGCATATCCATGGGCTGGGCGTGACGCCACAGAAGAAGAGCAGCGTAAAGCTGGATTTAAACGTTCAGATTTTTACTATCAGCTAAAAGAGAAAATGGAAGCACTACCAAATGTTGAAGGGGTTGCCTTTATGAGTGCTTTCCCTGGGACTGGTGAGGGTACAAGCTTCTTTGAAATTGAAGGCCGCGCTGCGCAGGTTTATAACGAAAACCCATACAGTAACAACGAAGGGGTAAGTCGTGATTCTTGGCATGTGGTTGGTATGTCGATTATTGACGGTCGTAGTTTTGATTATCGTGATAGTGAGCCTGGCGTACAAAGTATCATTATCAATGAATCTATTGCCCGTGATTTCTTTCCTGAAGGTGATGCGGTAGGTAAACGTGTGCGCCGTGCCAGTGCTCGTAGTACCGGTGATTGGAACACTATTATCGGTGTTGTCTCTGATACTTTCCATGGCTCTGCAATGCGTTCATCAAGTGCGTCTTATAACTCGTATCATGTATTTGACGTGTTTGCGCCATCACGTACTAACATTGCCGTGCATTACACTGGGCGTCAGGCATTGGCAGAAAAAGCGTTACGTGAATCTATCATTGCTATTGATCCTCGTGTTGCTGCGTTTCACGTTCAAACCTACGATGAGTTAATTTATCAGCCAATGATGCTAGTAACAGCAGTAAGTAAAATATTCTTGTTATGTGGTGTTGTAGCGGTGTTCCTCGCAGCAAGTGGTATTTACGCGGTGGCTTCAAATGGTGTAACACAACGAACGCAAGAAATAGGTGTACGCCGAGCACTTGGTGCAACAGATTCGATGATTATGCGTTTGTTTATGAAGCAAGCGGCTATTCAACTTATTGTTGGTTTGGCATTTGGGTTAGGATTATCCCTTTGGATTATTGACTCAATGACCGACACGATGGTCATGAATGAACTGAGTTATTATGTAGGCTTTATCGCGATGCCAACATTGATTATCGCCATGGTGTTATTTGCTACCTTTATTCCGACACGACGTGTCGTGTTAATGGAGCCAAGTAATGCGTTACATCACGATTAAGTGATTGGCGTATAACATAAAGTATTATTGAGTGGGTCCTGATTATGTTAGGCTCACTCAATATTTGAAGTTTGTGCTAAATCTCTTTGTTAAGGTGATTTAGTACTAGCTTTACGCTAATTGAAATTTAGAGGACGCGAATGACACATTCTATTTTGATCGCCGATGATGATGTGCAAATTATCATGGCGCTAAAGCTTTTGCTAAAGCCGTTAAAGTTTAACGTGGTGGTGGCGCAAACACCTGCCCAAGCACTTGAATATGCGGCAAAGCGTGAGTTTGATGTGGCGTTAATTGATTTAAATTATCATGCAGACACGACATCTGGCTTAGAAGGTTTGGCGTTAATTGCGCAGCTAAAACAGCTAGATGAGCTATTACCGATTGTTGTCATGACAGGTTATAGCAGCATTGATATTGCCGTTGATGTTATGAAGCAAGGTGCCAGCGATTTTGTGCAAAAACCGTGGGGCAATGATCGCCTGTTATCAATTTTACAAAATCAAATTACCCTTAAACAATCGCGTCGCCGTGGCAATAAACTTGAAGCACATAATACGTTGTTATCAACAGAGCGGTCGACGCCCAAGTCAAACATTGTCGCGCATTCGACGTTGATGAAACAACTATTGTCACAGCTAGAAAAACTTGCACTGAGTGATATGAACATATTGCTTACTGGTGAAAATGGTTGCGGAAAGAGTATGTTTGCAGACTATATTCATCGATGTTCACCCCGTCAGCAACAATCGTTTGTTGCCGTAAATATGGGAG
>MPDF01000064.1 GCA_001874365.1 Gammaproteobacteria bacterium MedPE
GGTTTCTACCCGGTACGGTTTCAGCAAGCCCCAACCCTAAAGCAGCAACTAACGGCACTGTCACCGTTGATGTCGTTACGCCACCAGAATCATAAGCTAGCGGAATAATCAGTTTCGGAGTGACTAAGGTTTGTAGTACCACCACGACATAACCCACCATTATGTAATAATGAATAGGATCACCTACTACAATACGATAACACCCTAATGAAATACCAATTGCAACGCCAAAGGCTACGGATAAACGCAGTCCCCAAATACCGATAGAGCCACCGGACACTTCGTTAGCTTTAATGGCAACCGCAATCAATGACGGCTCGGCAATCGTCGTGGCAAATCCTACTAAAAATGCAAAAATATAAACCCAATAGTAGTCAGTCCAATGCAAAACAACATTAGCAACATCCGTAGCGGTTTCCGCACCTGCAATGAAGACAGGATCGGTGAGTTGCTGAGCCATTAGGCGTCCTAATGGAAATAACGCCCACTCCAAACCAATTAAAAACAGTGATAAGCCAATAAGTACCCAAATAAAGCCAGTAATGACCTTCATAAAATTTGGCAATGGTTTGCGAATAACAGCAAATTGAAAACCAAACAAGATTGCAGCAATAGGCAGTACGTCTCGAAAAGTCGCTATCGTGGTATCGATAATTTGCGTAAAAATCTCACTTAATATCATAAAACCACCATTCCATAGCCCATTACAAAAATCATAGGCGTCTGCTCGAAACAAAGAGTCGCTGCTTTTGCGTTGCTTACTTTTGCCAATACTTCAATTAATCTCATAACACCACCATCCCGTACCCCATGACGAAAATCATTGGAGTAAGCGACGCGAGCGCTATCAGACCAAAACCATCTATCATCGGATTACGCCCTTTAATGGATGAAGCAAGACCAACACCAAGCGCCGTCACAAGCGGTACAGTAATAGTCGATGTAGTTACCCCACCAGAATCATAAGCGATACCAATAATGGCTTCAGGCGCAAATGCCGTCATAATCACCACCATGATGTAACCGCCAATGATAAACCACTGAACAGGCCAACCTTTTAGAATACGCAATACACCAAGCAATATGGCAAAGCCAACGCTAAAGGCGACGCTCATACGTAAGCCGTTCGCATATTGGCTCATTGCCTGTTCAGAAGATTGAATAAGCTGTCCATCAGCGGCAACTTTGGCAGCTTCTGCGGCGACAGCGATTAATGCTGGCTCAGCGACCGTGGTGCCAAAGCCCAATGCAAAAGCGAAGACTAACAACCAAGGGACGCTGCCTTTACGCGCAAAGGCATGTGCCATCGATTCACCAATAGGAAATAGCCCTTGTTCAAGGCCGTGAATAAAAAAGGTAAGTCCCAGAAGTACAAAGATAACGCCAACGACGAGTTGGCCAATATTAGGTAGCGGTTGCTGCAATACCACCAGCTGAAAGAACAGCACCACAGCGATAATAGGTGCAAGATCCCTAATGCTACCGACAAGAAACTTTAAGAGTTTGATTAACGTATCACGCAATTTTTAAATACCTCCGTTTAATAGAGGTAAGCGTAACTAAATTAGCTAATTAGCTTGTTGATCTAACGCAATTTAACAAGCATATTTGTCACGAGGAGTAATAGAATCACATTTACTATTAATAGCGCCTTACCTCGAAATCATAAGGCGACCATTACACTCAACTACATAGTCAATGCATCAAATCCTGCTTAGTAACAGATCGATGAATACTCGTCACTGGCTTGCTAGGCTCTGCTGATATCGTCACTGCAGATTGCAACTGCTTTTCAATTTCTTTAAACGCATTTTCATCTTGAGCATAAACAAAACACAGCGGTGTTTGGCTGTCTATCGGTGCGCCTAAATGGGCAATTTTGTTTAGTCCAACGGCGTAATCTAATGTGTCAGATGCACGTGTTCGACCGCCTCCTAAACTCACAACAGCCATGCCAAAGGCACGTGTGTCCATCGCAGATATGTAACCTGATCGCAATGCAAAAACCGGCTTAACAATGTTTGCTGTTGGTAAATAGCTGTCGGGATCTTCAATGAGATCACTTGCTCCGCCTAACTCACTCACCATTTGAGCAAACTTTTCAGCCGCTGCGCCGCTATCTAGCGCTGCTTGACGCTTTTTCGCTGCCTGATGTTTATCCGTGGCAAGCCCTGAAACAACCAGCATTTCATCGGCCAATGCATAAATGATGTTCGCTAACTTAGGTGAACGATAAGCCCCCGTAAGAAAATCGATAGTTTCACGAATTTCTAGCGCATTACCAGCGCTATCAGCTAACACTTGTGACATATCAGTGATCAAGCAACTCGTTTTAACTCCTGCGCCATTTCCTACTTCAACAATACTCTTTGCAAGTTTGACAGAATCTTCATATGTCGACATTACGGCACCGCTGCCTGCCTTCACATCCATTACTAGCGCATCTAAGCCACTGGCAAGTTTCTTGGACAAGATAGAAGCGGTGATCAAATCTAACGACTCTACCGTCGCAGTGACATCCCGCATTGCGTACATTCGTTTATCAGCGGGCACTAAATTGGCGGATTGGCCAATTATCGCGACGCCGACATCTTGTACCACTTGCCGAAACTTATCTGTTGAGACTTGTGTTTGATAGCCACTAATGGCATCTAATTTATCGAGTGTACCACCCGTATGGCCTAGTCCACGACCTGAAATCATCGGAACATAACCACCACAGGCAGCCACAATGGGACCGAGTACTAACGAGACTAAATCGCCTACACCACCTGTGCTGTGCTTGTCGACAATAGGACCACTTAGGTTTAAATCTTGCCAATTAAGGACATCACCAGAATCACGCATCGCCGTTGTTAACGACACGCGCTCATCGATATTCATACCATTAAAATAAGTAGCCATCGCAAAAGCAGCCACTTGTTCGTTCGAGATACTGTTGTCGCTAATTCCTCGCACAAATTGATTAATTTGCGTGGGAGACAGCACCTTACCATCACGTTTTTGACGAATAATTTCTTGCGCTAAAAACATAACTTGCTCCTAGTAATCGCCTTTCGCCACTTGATGCTCAACTTCTAAAGTCGAGAGTAAATCTGCCAATAAGCTAGAAGCACCGAACCTAAAATGCTTAGCGTCAATCCAGTCTTGTCCCATAATCTTCGCTGTAAGATCTAAATATTCTTTAGCATCGCTTGCTGTTCTAACGCCACCTGCGGCTTTAAAGCCAACATTAGTGTTCTTTGACTTAATGACATTAAGCATAATTTCAGCTGATTCAAGTGTGGCGTTTACGGCAACTTTACCCGTACTGGTTTTAATAAAATCAGCACCGGCATCTATTGATAATTCACTAGCTTGTTTAATGAGCTCAGGCGTCTTTAGTTCGCCAGATTCAATAATCACTTTAAGCATTACTTCACCACAGGCTTCTTTACAGGCTTTAACTAAATCAAAACCTATTTGTGTATTACCACTCATTAACGCGCGATAAGGGAATACGACATCGACTTCATCAGCCCCTAATTCAACTGCATGCTTTGTTTCTTTAACAGCAGTGTCAATGTCATCATTGCCGTGTGGGAAATTGGTGACCGTTGCAATGGCCACATTGTTAATATTTAATGCTGAAAAAGCTTTTTTAGCCGCTGGAATGAACTGAGGATAAATACAAATTGCCGCGGTTTCACCAGCAATGGTGGTTGATTGTTGACACAGCGCAGCAACAATCTCGTTGGTATCATTATCGTTTAAAGTGGTTAAATCCATTAAGCCAAGGGCAGTTTTTGCGGCAGTTTTTAGTGGTGACATGAGGTTCTCCTATCGTTTATAAATGGCACAAAGGAGAGAGCAAGGTTGCTAAACACAACCTCTAAGAGGGGAGTTCACTCTGCTCCAACGTGCAATAGAGTGGACTTGGTTCCTTGAAGACTTTGCTATTAGCTCCGATTCCGTAGGAGTAGCAAATTTAAATCCTTTTATACCGCATGTTATCCGAATCAATAACAAGCTAAGTTATTTAAATCGATATTCTCATAAGGTGTTATGACTAAGATCATGGTTCTAGAACTTTAGGGGACGTTGAATAGTTGAAAATGTGATCTTTATACAATTGAAAACAAAAAAGGCGAAGTACTAGCTTCGCCTTTCACTGAAAATCATTCAACGGGAACACTACTGCGTGCCGCCAACCGTTAATTCATCAAGTTTAAGGGTTGGTTGACCAACACCTACAGGGACGCTTTGGCCATCTTTGCCACAAACGCCTACGCCGGTATCTAATGACATATCATTACCTACCATTGAAATTTGCTGCATTGCTTCAGAGCCACTGCCAATCAAGGTAGCACCTTTGATCGCTTCACAAATCTCGCCGTTCTTAATTAAATAGGCTTCAGAGGCTGAGAATACAAACTTACCAGAAGTAATGTCCACTTGGCCGCCACCAAAGTTAGGCGCATAAATGCCCTCTTCTACACTCGCGATGATGTCTTGTGGAGTACTTTCGCCAGATAACATAAAAGTGTTAGTCATACGCGGCATCGGTAGTGACGCATATGATTCACGACGACCATTACCTGTACTTTGTGTATCCATTAAATGCGCATTATGTTTATCGAACATATAGCCTTTCAAAATGCCATCTTCAATAAGTACATTGCGTTTAGCAGGCGTGCCTTCATCATCGATATTTAATGAACCACGGCGATCACCAATGGTGCCATCATCAATAATGGTACATAACTCTGATGCGACTTTTTCGCCGATTTTACCGCTAAATGCTGAAGAGCCTTTACGGTTAAAGTCACCTTCTAAACCATGACCAACGGCTTCATGCAGCAATACTGCAGGCCAACCATTGCCTAAGACCACAGGCATCAAGCCTGCTGGCGCGTCAATCGCACTTAAATTAACAAGCGCTTGGCGTACTGCTTCTTTGGCATAGCTCTCATAGATAACTTCGCCATTGTGCTTTTGCAGAAAATAACGGTAATCGCTGCGACCACCACCGCCTGCCGAGCCACGCTCACGTTTTCCGTTATCATCAACAATGACGCTACAGTTTAAACGCACTAACGGACGAATGTCAGTGGCTAAGGTGCCGTCAGTGGCGGCAACTAATACTTCTTCATAAACGCCTGAGATACTTGCAACCACTTGAGTCACACGAGGATCTTGTGCACGAGCATGAGTATCTAAGGCGCGTAAAATATCAAGCTTTTCGGTTTCACTCATTAACGTCAATGGATTAAGCGATTGATAAGTTTCAATCTGCGGCGCTTTTTGCCATGCATTAACAGTGAGATTTTCGCCGGCTTGGGCAATACCACGTGCGGCAATAACGCTTTGGTTAATTGATTGATCGTTAATTTCGTCAGCATAGGCGAAACCTGTTTTTTCGCCGCTGATCGCACGGACACCAACACCACGTTCGATGTTGAAGCTACCTTCTTTGATAATGCCGTCTTCTAGCACCCAAGACTCATGGTGCGAGGCTTGGAAATACAAATCAGCGAAATCTACGCGATGTTTTGCAAGGTTATTAAGATGATGGTGTAGGTTATCAATTGTTAACCCAGCTGGGGTTAATAACGACTCGCTGACTGTTTTAAAGCTCATAGATTTCTCATTGTATTGGCACTACGCCAGATTAATTTTTTAATAATGTAGATTGAAAACGCTGCTGACTTGCCATCGGCATTTTCGCCCGCAGGGCTTGCAGTTTATCGCGATCAAATTCGCCAACAGCAAAGCCTTCACCGCTAGCAATTTCAGACTCAACAACACCCCAGGGATCAACAACCATCGATTGTCCCCAAGTAACACGACCATTTTTATGTTCGCCACCCTGATTCGAGGCAATCATATAACATTGATTTTCGACGGCTCTTGCACGAGATAATAACTCCCAATGCGCTTGACCCGTCACCTTGGTAAAAGCACTTGGCAGCACGAAAATATCAGCCCCCATTTCACGCATTGCTTGGAATAACGCGCCAAAGCGCAAATCATAACACACCGCCATACCAATGTTACCGATTGGAGTTCTAATTACACTAATGTGTTGCCCTGGGTGAGTGTTTTCAGATTCACGGTAGCTGCCATAACCATCAGCAACATCGACATCAAATAGATGAACTTTATTGTATTGCCCCAATTGTTCTCCTTGAGGGTTAAACAATATGCTCGCTGCAAAATGGCGACCATCGTCAGCTTTTATTGCGATAGTTCCTGCGACTAAATAAAGGTTAAATCGTTGGCTTAGCTCACTTAATGCATCTTGCATTGGCCCCTGCTTGGAGTACTCAGAAAACTCACGAACTTCGTGATCCTTAGTGGCAAACATCAAACAGCATTCAGGTAATACAACCAATAATTCATCACTGGGAAATTGCTGACGAATTTCAATTAGTTGTTTTTCAATCGCGTTGATGTTTTCGTCAATATTTGGACTAGAGACTAGCTGTACTGAGATCAGTTTTGGGTTGCTCATCGGCAATCTTAGCTCCTTGAATAGGTTGTACTGGCACCGTCGTTGGATCGGCTTTTTCTAGAATATGTGGAGGCACTTTATACTTCTTTTTCTTTCTGTCGATTTCAACAAAATCAGGTTCATCAACTGTCCCCGAAAGTTTAAAGTTAACCTGCGAAATAACATCAACAATAGGCTCCAGCACCTTAGTCAACGCAAAGGTTAATACAAACATTTGTGGTTCACTGGCAACTACCCCAGCAATCACTGGTAAGTTAGAGAATAACGCTGGAGAGAAACTAATATAATAATCAAGCTCATGGCTAATCAAATTAACAGAGCCAACGACGTCAACGCCACCGGCAACGCCATCCATATGAGCATCACGAGTTACGGCCACGCCCTCTGAAATTTTAAAGTTACCACTAAAATCGTTAAAGAAAATGCCTTTCTGAAAAACATCTCTAAAATCTAACACCAGCTTACGACGCAATGAATCAAGACTAAATAGTGAGAAAATTCGTGCGCCTTGATCACTCACTTCAGCAATATGACCTTCGCCTAGCTTCCACTTTATATCACCACTCAACTTAGACAACGCAAGATCATCCAACCCTGAACGCCACATCAAATCAAAAGAAGTATCTACCGAACTCTCTTTAATGCTGGTGCTATAATCAAATATTGCTAATGTTGATTCGATATTCTCACTCTTCAAATCACCAATAATTGAAAAGTATTCGCCATCGCTGTCAAAGCCCCAGATAGCATTCGCTTTAACGTTAGACTCATTAGCATTAACCTCAAAATCATTAATGGCAACACCTTGCAAATGGGGCTTAGATTTAAAACTAATATTACCTAAATCAAAGCCAGAAATAAGGCATTGCTGACAAGTAAAGTCTAATGGTGGTAATTCACGAAGCGATTCGCGTGTCGCGATATTCTGACTTTCATTCTCGTTAGGTTTATCCAGAACTAACTGTTCAAAGTTAGCCACTATCCCTTTTTCAAACCATTGATCGAATAGTTTTAATTGGCCGCGCGCTTGCTGACTTTCAACGTCAACTTGCCAATAGTCATCTAGCTTTACACCGCCTAATGTGACTGTTTCGAAATCATGTCCCAGTACAGAAACCTTTTTAACCCGAGCATTAATACGTTTTAATGGTGGGAAAAATTGGTCTTTACTCTGGCCACGTTCGATATTATCGATAAACGTTTGCCACTCATCGAGTGCCAAAGAGTCCAAATCAATATTAATGGTCATACCGTTATCAGCAATCTCGTCTTGTGCTTGAAATTTTCGCCCAACGAGCAAAGTAATAGCAGGTACTTTAATGGTTGAGTCACTAGAATCTATTCGAGCAAACACTTCAGCACGTGAGCCTAGCGCTAAGTTAAACAATCCACCGGCTATATTTCCACTACTGGTTACCAATAAATCTTCCTGTTGATCGACATACTTATCTAATGGCTTTGGTAATTTAAGTTCCAAGCCTGTCATCGGCGATTTTACAAACGATTGATAATAAACGTCATCTTCACTAATTTTTAACGTTAATTTACCTTCCCAATCTAAACTTCCGTCAATATAAGTATTTAAATACTGCTGCCAAATAGCGGGCATTTTATTGGTATGCCATTTAGCTTTTAAATCGACTTCAATACCATAAGAGTCGCCAAATGGCTTACTTTCTAGCGCTAAGGTTACTGGCTGTTTGTATAACATGCCACGTAATCTTTTCGCTGAAAGATCACCACCGTTAAAGGCAATATCACCTGTTAATTTTCCTAAATCCATATCAATTGCAGTGATAGACAGATCATTATTGTTTAGTGATACAACACCTGACACATTTGGTAGCGATCCATCAAGCGGTAAATCAATAGCAAGGTTTGTTTTAATACTGCCTTGCGCATCTAACTGACGTAAAACGGGCCCTAAACTGTCATTAATCGGTGAATCAGCGACAAAGGTATTTATCTTATCTTGTGGCTGATTAACCTCTGCTCTAATCTCCAGCATGGCTGTATCAGCCATTAAATCAGGTATAGCAACAGTCAAAGCCTCAAAAGATAAATTATTCAAATCACCTTCATAACCTGTAATAAGCATGGCTTCGTTTTTAAACAACAAATGTACTTTAGCATCAGTGACAGGGTGCCATTCCGCGTCAAAATCAAAACTCGCATCATTTACATCAGCGCTAATTTCAAATGTTCCTTGATGTTGAGTATAAGGAAAATGTTCAACATTTCCTTGCCACAGCAATTGCACATTATCGCTATGTCCAGCTTTGATAGCACCAGATAAATAATCAACTAATCCATCACTCAATACGACATGAGGTAAGTAATATTGCGCTTGCTCGGCATCTTTAAGCTTTGCGTCACCTAACAAGGAAAGCGTCGGCGCTTGATTATCGTTAAACTGCAGCTGCCATGCTATGGCACCGCTTAAGTCTTTATTCTTCCATTGGGTCCTTGGGCTAAATAATGCAAAACCATCAGCATCGGTTCGCCACGCTAATTCAAGATTTAGTTCATCAAGTGCAATGGGAGCCTTAAAATATTGTCCAAAGTCCAACACCTGTTGACGCGCACTCAATGTCATCACGCCTGAGCTGCGATTTCCTTCAATCAATGCCGATAACGGTTTTATTCCGGGAATGCCTTCAACATTGTTGACGGAAAATTTAGATAAATCTGCGCGATATTGAACATCTTCGCCGTCAAGTTTTAGTGATATATCACGTAACTCACCGCTAAGTTTTAATTCGTCGATTAGCTGTAAAGACTCATTATCAATAGCTGATAACAATCCCATCACGGGGGCTAATTCGCCAATATTCAAGGCGTCAATATTAACCGATAATCGATCGTCTGACTGTTCCACTGATAAATCAATAGCGGCTAGCTGATTGTCATTCAGGGAAGGAGCTATCGCTTTAGCCTCAAAAATCCAGCCTTGTTGATACGGTAACCACTGGACTAATTCAGGTGCAAATGACAAGCGTTTCTTTTCATTGGCGCCTTGCCAAGAGAGGTGATTTTCTCCCATTTGAAGAATCATCGAATCTAGATGACCAGCAGAAAAATCAGCCCAAAGTTCAAAGCTTGCTTGCCCACTAGCATTATGTGAAAGCTGAGGGAGCACTGGCTTGAGGTTTTCTAACCAACGCCAATTTTGAGCCTTTACGTATGCTTGGCCGCGAAAATTCTTCGTTGTTTCACCAAACAAATCAATAATTAACTTTAGAGGTTGCTGCTGTTTTTCATCAGTCGTTAGCAACACTTGTAACTGACGTTGTTCAATGGCGTCATGCCATGCGACTCGAGCAATATTAACATCAGGCAGCTCACCGTAGCGCGGCGCAAAGCTAACGGTTGCCTGCTTTACAATGGCTGATTTAGTGAGGTGTAATAAAGAACTAATGTCTTCGTCATCATTAGATGGTGGCTGCTTTTTATTTTCTAGTTTAGCCAAATCATCAAGGTAAATTCGTGGTTTATCAACTTCGATAAGCTTAAAACGAGGAGACAATGTAATCGCAGATTCTATTAAATCGAAATGTAATTTCGCTTGGCTTGCACTAATGCTAATACCTAAGTTATCGGTGTTCTCAAAACTCAAGTCTTCAACAACCAGCAAAGGGCCGCCATTGTGCCAATATCCTTTAACCGATTTCATTGCTAAATGAATATCATAACGATCATGTAACTCTTGCGTTAACTGGGTTTGATATTCATTTAAATAAGGCAATGCTCCTCGAATTGCGCTGACAATCAAGGCAATCAAAATGAGCACAATAATGCCTACCATCCATAATTTGGCAATGCAATTTTTGCATAAGGTAGGCAACCATTTCATTACATCATTACCACATCATAACGTTCATGTGCGTAGCGTGGTTCGATCTCAATTTTTACTTCTTTACCAAGAAACAGTTCAAGGTCGGCCAGATAATGCGTTTCTTGATTAAGCAATGCATCGCAAACAGGCTCAGAGGCATAAACGACAAAACGATCTGCCGCATGAGCACGATCAACCCGTATTACTTCACGGAAAATTTCATAACAAATGCTTTCTGTTGTTTTCAGAGAGCCTCGACCTTTACAGCTTGGACATTCTTTACACAACACATGCTCTAAACTCTCGCGAGTACGTTTACGAGTCATTTCAACCAAACCAAGGGATGAAAACTTACTGACATTAGTTCGCACGCGGTCTTTCGCTAAGGCACTTTCTAACGCACTCAACACGCGTCTGCGGTGCTCGTCTTGCTCCATATCGATAAAGTCGATAATAATGATGCCACCAAGATTTCGAAGTCGTAGCTGTCGAGCAATCGCTTTGGTCGCTTCAAGATTCGTTGAAAATATCGTATCTTCCAAGTTTCGATGACCAACAAAGGCGCCAGTATTAATATCAATAGTCGTCATCGCTTCTGTTTGATCAATAATCAAATAGCCGCCAGATTTGAGTTCTACTTTGCGCTCTAGTGCTCGCTTAATTTCATTTTCGACTTGATAACATTCAAAAATAGGACGCTCGCCCGAATAATATTCAAGTTTTTCATTAAGTTCGGGAACAAACTCACTGGTAAATTCACCCAGCATTTCAAAGGTCAATTTAGAGTCAACACGGATTCGTTCTAGGTCAGTACCAACAAAATCGCGTAATAAACGAAGTGATAAACTTAAATCTTCATAAAGTAACGCACTTGATTTTGCTCGCTGACGACGTTCAATAATTTTGGTCCATAGTCGTTTTAAAAACGCAGCGTCTTGCTCTAGTTCATGAACTCCCATACCTTCAGCCGCGGTGCGAATGATATAGCTACCATGTTCATGGGTATACTGTCCAACAACAGACTTCAATCTATTGCGATCAGCTTCATTCTCAATACGCTGTGAAACACCGACATGCTTAGCTCCTGGCATAAACACCAAGTAACGGGACGGTAATGTAATATCTGTCGTTAAGCGGGCCCCCTTGGTACTAATAGGATCTTTGATAACTTGCACTGTCATGAATTGGCCTTGTTTAGCCAACTCAGTAATATCTGGTACCTTCGTATTTTTGTCGTCATCGCCATCACGGCGTACCACAATATCTGAGGCATGCAAAAATGCTGCTTTATCTAAACCGATATCAACAAAAGCTGCTTGCATTCCCGGTAAAACGCGACTTATTTTTCCTTTATAAATATTGCCGACAATACCTTTTTTCGCTAAGCGCTCAATATGAACTTCTTGCAAGGTGCCATCTTCAACTAACGCGACACGTGTTTCACTCGGTGTCACATTAATTAATAGCTCAGCAGCAATACTTTTCTGATCTTGTTCTTGTGGCATATGCACTCGCTTAATCCGTTGTACTAAAAGGGCTTATTTAACCAAGAATGATAACTTAGATAACAACTGTTGTGTCTTCATTAATGGCAAACCGACAACAGCAAAGTAACATCCGTCAATTTTTTCGACAAATTGCGCACCCAAACCTTGAATACCGTAGCCACCAGCTTTGTCTTTAGGCTCTTCACTATCCCAATAGTTCAGTGCTTCTTGCTCACTAATTATGCGAAAGGTGACCGCCGTTGTAACAACGTCACTAACAACCACATCGCCTTGTACCAATGCAACTGCTGTCATCACCTGATGTTGTCGCCCTGCTAACGCAAGCAACATGCTAATCGCGTGGTCTTTATTGCGTGGTTTGCCTAATAACTGATCATCTAAAACGACAATGGTGTCAGCACCTAACACTGGTTTATTAGCCATTGCAATGGCTTGTCCGGCTTTGGCTTTTTCAATCGCTAAACGTTTAACATAATCGCCAGCTGCTTCATTGTCGAGAGGGGTTTCGTCAATTTCAGCCCTCAACACTTCAAACTCAATACCAATTTGCTCAAGTAGCTCACGTCGACGAGGCGACTGTGAAGCAAGATAGATACTTTCAGACATAATCATTTTCACAGAATAAGTAACTAAGAAAGGAATAAACGGCGACGTACTTTACGTAACGTAAAGAATATCCATGGCCATGCTAGTAGCGTAATAAAGCTCGATGCATAATAGCTATTGGTCACCAATGCATCGTCTAACCACGACGATAACGTACCAAATAGCATTTGATAAACAAGTACCAAGCCTAATAAAATAAGTGATTGATGCCAAACAGAATATGTTCGCAACTTATGGTTATTTTCCACCATAAATGCAGCACATAATCCAAACATGACCCCGTTAAAACCTAGTGTTGTGCCCCACAAGACATCTAATATCAGCCCAGCAATCCAAGCACTGCCAATGCCAAACCGATTTGGCAAAGCTAATGCCCAATACATCGCTGTTAACAGCATCCACTGTGGTCTAAAGTATTCATCGACCAGTGGCGGCAATGGCAAAATTTGTAATAATGCAGCACAAAGAATAGAGAGCCAAATAATCAAAAAAGTGAAAAACGGACTGCGGCGCATACTATTGGCTCAATACTTCTGGCGCACTTGCATCACTAGTGGCTAATTCAGGCCACAACAATAACACATAGCGAATGCGATCAAGCTGAGCGATGGGACGAATACGAATAGTTGAATAGATTTCGTTGCCACGATTTTCAATACCGGTCACTGAAGCCACGGGATATCCTTCAGGAAAACGATCACCAAGCCCAGACGTAACCAACATATCACCAATTTTTACATCCGTATTTTTGGTTACATACTGTAATTCCATCTGGTGCACATCACCACGCCCCAAGCCAATCAATCGAACATCATTACGTTGATTTCGAAGTGGAATCGCGTGGCTATTGTCTGCAATAAGTAATACGCGGCTAGAAAACTCATTAACTTCGACCACTTGCCCTACTACACCGTGCTCATCTACGACTGGCTGGCCAATAAACACATCGTCTTTGATGCCTTTATTTAACACAACCTGCAATCTAAATGGGTCTGTATCAACCGATTGAATTCGCGCAATTAGTTTGCGTTGAGTTGTTACAACAGGAGAGCCCAGCATCGCACGCAATCGTGAGTTTTCTTGTTCAAGATGCTCAAGTTTCAATAGACGATCGCTAATCGATAACTCTAACTGGCGCAGCTTTTGATTTTCAGCCATCAATGTTTCACGTGACTTAACGGTTTCAGAAACATTATCAAGGGCTTCTAGAGGCGCACTAGCGATAACTTGAAGTGGACTAAAAAAAGTAGATAAATACTGACGTGCTGGCGCGAGAGAATCACTGCTTAATACCAACAAAAGTGACAATACAACAATGGCTATAATTTTAACGCTAGCAGGAAAACGACGCGTGAAAATAGTTTTCATGAATCATAGTCCTGCTCGACTTGCTCAGAAGTGGTATTTTTACTCATAGGTAAAAATATCACCGCCATGCATATCAATCATTTCAAGAGCTTTACCGCCGCCACGAGCTACACAAGTTAGCGGATCATCAGCAACAACAACAGGGATGCCAGTTTCTTCCATAATTAAACGATCAAGATCGCGTAATAAGGCGCCACCGCCAGTCAATACCATACCGCGCTCCGAAATATCAGATGCTAGCTCTGGTGGCGACTGCTCGAGTGCCGTCATCACCGCACTAACAATGCCAGAAAGAGGTTCTTGCAACGCTTCAAGAATTTCATTGCTGTTTAAGCTAAAGCTACGTGGAACACCTTCTGCTAAGTTACGACCACGTACTTCGATTTCGCGTAGTTCATCACCTGGATACGCGCTACCAATTTCATGTTTAATACGCTCTGCCGTTGCTTCACCAATTAAGCTACCAAAGTTACGACGAACATAGTTGATAATGGCATCATCAAACTTGTCACCACCGATGCGAACAGAGCTCGAATAAACAACACCATTCAATGAAATAATTGCAACTTCAGTGGTACCGCCACCGATGTCGATAACCATTGATCCCATCGCTTCAGATACAGGTAAACCAGCGCCGATAGCAGCTGCCATCGGCTCATCAATTAAATGAACATCACGTGCACCTGCCCCTTCGGCAGACTCTTTTATCGCACGACGCTCAACTTGAGTTGAACCACAAGGAACACACACTAAAACACGTGGGCTAGGACGCAACACATTGTTATTGTGAACTTGCTTAATGAAATACTGCAACATTTTCTCTGTTACATGGAAATCAGCAATTACGCCGTCTTTCATCGGACGAATAGCTTTGATGTTACCTGGAGTACGACCTAACATACGTTTAGCGTCAGCGCCAACAGCAGCAACACGGCGGGTACCTGAACCACGATCATCTTGAATGGCAACCACTGACGGCTCGTCTAAAACAATCCCTTGGTCACGTACGTAAATAAGAGTATTGGCGGTGCCAAGATCTATAGAAAGATCATTTGAAAACAACCCACGTAGCTTTTTAAACATCGAATGCGTCCAACTTAAAAATAAGAGAAATAAAACCCTGCAACTATGCCATTGACTAACGCTTGAAACAAGCATTCAAACCGCTGATTTGGCAAATTTAATGACATATCGGCAACAAATTCAAAAAACCGTCATTATCGAATAATAATGACGGTGTTTTTGGGCTTCAAGAAGTGTTATCGACGCTCTCGCCAATTGATAATTCGATCGTTACCACGATAACGGCCAAATACTGCATTAGCACGAGGATTTGTGTCGGCTGACCCTGCGTTATTATCCCAATCAAATCTTAACCAAACCGGAACATCAAACTCTAATTGCAGTTCACCGCTCAAATTACTTGCTGGGATTTGTAGGCTTGCCTCACCTGACAACCATGTAACTGGCGTCGTTAATGATGCCGCAGTAAGATCGCCAAATGGGCTAGGCGTAAGTGAAAAGTCACTACTAGGTGTTACTGGATAACTACAGCCAGCACCAATCACTGTGTTGGTAACAAATTTAGAACCATTGTACATTTGATGCTCAACAGGCATTGCTAGCGCTTGGTTATCTGGGCCAAAGGCATTGTGGAGTTTAACGCGGCCATAAACGACTTGATGATCAGCTTTAGAGGACGCCGATAGTGTCGCGCTCACATCGGCTTTTAAAACGACTTCATCTTGATCTTCAATTTCCGCAACCGGGAAATTCAGAGCTGCAGGAAAAGGTGCAACTTTAGCTGTATTATTACGAGTAAAAACAAAGTTATCATTATCAGACATGGTAAAGGTTACAATGCCGCCAACTTCATTCACAGTGCCAATGTCAATAACACTATTTACTGTCAGGCCATTAACACTACTCGTCGTGTTAAATGTCACACTGCTGTCTTGTAACCGCATAAACACACCGCGATAGTTATTCAGTGGGAGAGTAGCTCCTGCAGCCATAGCGTTAATTCTCATCGCAGGATTTGTGGAATAATATTTCAATGCGCCATCAACAGCAGTTCCACTATCAGCACCATCTGCCGTTGTTTCACCAATGAAAGTTTGGTTAATACATTGTCCAGTTAAATCTCCAACCACTAAATCACTCACCGTAAAGTGATCAGGGTAGAACCGACCAACACCATTGACATAACCAATGACATTGCCACCGCCGCGATAATTTCCATCAACTAAATCAGCACTAATATTGATAATCCCAACTTCATTCCAACGCGCATCAACAAACGAGGCTATAGAATTAACTAAAGCGGTGTCATTTGCGGTGAAGTCGCCAGCAATACCACCTTGAGCAACTGTAGGTAATACCAACTGATGCGCTAACTTAACACTTTCACCAGCAAAATTAGCGACAACAGCATTATCATTCGCATTTTCGTCAGCGTCGATGTTTCCGTCATGGCTTGATGGTACGCTTACATCTCCATCCTCTCCTGATTGCCACATAATTGGCACGGCATTGATTTTAAACGCTTCACCTGCCGGCTTAAATTTAGAGAAATCGCCGCTAGGATTGCCATCGGAATATGGGTCTGAATCTTCGGGGAAAATAAGCTTGAAGCCAAATGGCCTAATAACAAAGCTATTAGAGCTATCTTCCAACGTTGCCGTGCTACCTGATGGCAAGGTCACCACTTTACGCGCACTTAACGACATTTCTCCTGCATTAAAATACTCATATGAATAAAGCGCTGTTGAATTGGAACTAAATTTCAAGGTCACATCACTGTATAACACAGCATCACGATATTGTTTAGTTGACGGCAATAACGAAATTCCATAAGTTT
>MPDF01000065.1 GCA_001874365.1 Gammaproteobacteria bacterium MedPE
TGGAAGGTGGTACTGAGTTTTCTGGTGTTATGAAGCGTGAACTGTAAATCAGTCAAATAAAAAAGGAGGTAGTTGCATGATGCAACTACCTCCTTTTTTTGTCGCTAACGCTTAGAATTTAAAACCTAAACGCGCATAGTAACTCATGCCATCAAAACCTTATGGTACTGCGCGAACTGGATATTGGAAGGCTTGATTGGTGATAAAATCAAGGGCTTCGTCGCTACCTAGCTCATCGGGTGTTTCATCAAATAGGTTGTTGATGCCTACCGATAATGTGAAGTTTTCTGACAGGGTGTAATCTACATTTACATCGATTAACACGGCTGACTCAACAACGCTTGTTGGCTTGAATGAACCTGTTGGCGATAGGAAATCTGGTAAACCGATATGATCATTACCAAAGTAAGTAATGTCAGTTTCGCCAAAGTAATTCGCCTTCACCATAGCGCTCCAATTATTTTTTGAATAATCAAAGGTCAAGGTTGCACGCTCGTGTGGCTGTCCGTCGGTTAAGAAGCTACGTTGAAGGTCATCTAACGCCACTGTCGATGGGATGCCTTGCGGTGAGTTCACGCGATCGATGTCGGTGTCATTAACATTGCCAGCGAATGTCACATCTAGTTTTCCTTCGCCAACATCGGTGCTGTAGGTGACAATTAAGTCAACGCCAGATGTGGTTAAATCAACTGAGTTTGAGAAATAGTTGGCTTGGTCAGCGCCTGTCGCATTAAGGGCTGCAACAGCGGCTGGGCTGAATGCAACATCGTCTGGAGACAGTAAGCTGCCCAAGGTGATGCGGTCTTTCATGGCAATGCGATAAGCGTCTAGCGTAATGGTTAACTCGTCAGTGGCATCAAACACAAAACCTAGGCTGAGGTTTTCAGAGGTTTCTAGTTTTAAGCCATCTACGCCAAGTGCTGATGGGAAATCAGCGCCAGCCGTTGCTGTAAATGATGGTGATAATACGCCGCCGGGGCCTAAGTTGGTGGTAAAAGCGGTGTAGGCACTTTGTTGTAGTGATGGTGCTCTAAAGCCACTAGAAATGGCGCCGCGAATCGAGAAGTCATCAGTTACTTCATAACGACTTGATAATTTACCAATGATGTCGTCGCCAGCGTCAGAGAAGTCTTCATAACGGGCAGCCGCGCCAACTAACCATTTTTCTGTTAACTGTGTTTCTACATCGATGTAAACCGCTACGCTGTTTCTGTCTTGTTTATTCGCCGCATCAGGACGCAGACCAGGGTAGGCTTGGAAACCACAACCTGCAAAGGTGTCTGGGTCGATTACCGATGGGAATGAACTTGAGCTATTTGATAATCCACAGGCGTATGAAGCCACTTCACCCGCGACAATTTGATAATTCTCTTTGCGATACTCAGCGCCATATGACACAAACAGTTCCACGTCGTTGCTTAGCTCAATAGAGCCTGCAATGTCAGCGTTAACGGTGAATTGGTCAAATCTAAAGCCACCAGAATATCCCGATGTTGGACCTGCGTTGGCAGCAATGTCGCTGTCTGACGCTGTTGGGTTGTTGGCAACATATTCAGCAGCGTATGAGGCGTTGATGGTGTTGCGTGAGGTGAAATCATATTCATTTTCACCGTAAACAGCTGATACATCGTAAGTCCAATCGCTGTTGATGTCACCGCGAAGACCAAGTGATACTGAAATATCTTGCGCTTCATTGTCGATACGCGGTAAGAAACCATCGGCGTAAACTTGTTGTACGTTTTTGGCGGCTTCATCATAGTTACGGAAGAAACCGTTACCTAGTGCTGTGCGGTTTGAAATGCCGCCAAATGAATAAAGTTCACTATCACCCATTGGTAGCATGGCATTGTAAAACACGGTGGTAAATTCAGATTCAGCATTGCCTTGTCCCCAGCGAACCGTGTCAGATAATGTGCCTTTGGCGATCGTTGACGAGCCGCCTGTGTCTGGTTGTGCACGGTTTGTGCCGCTGTAGTCACGCGCTTCTAGTGAGAGGTTAATGAAACCGCCGTCATCACCTAAATCAAAACCGCGATTTAAACCAATGGTAATGTCATCGCCGTCACCTTCGCCTGTTGAGCCTGCTTGAATAAAACCGGTAGTTTCGCCAGTCGAACTCTTGAGAGATAAATTGATAACGCCAGCAATGGCGTCTGAGCCATATTGTGCCGCCGCGCCATCACGCAACACTTGTACATCTGATAATGCGGTTAGCGGAATCGCATTCATATCGGTGCCAGCGGCACCTGCGCCAACGGTGCCATTTAAACCGAATATTGCTTGGTTATGGCGACGTTTTCCATTAACTAGCACTAACGTCTGATCTGGTTGAAGACCACGTAGTGTCGCTGGGCGGAATAAGTCTGAGCCGTCTGATACTTGGGTTCTCGAAAAGTTAAATGAAGGTGCTGTCGCTTGTAGGCTTTGACCTAATTCAGTAAAACCACCTTTGGTGAGTGAGCTTGCATCAATGATATCTACTGGCGCTGTAGACTCAGTCGCTGTGCGACTTGATACACGAGAACCTAATACTGAAATTTTCTCGACATCTTTAGCTGTGTCTTTTGTTGGTGTTTGGGCCGCGTTGGCTGCTGCTGTGGCAGAACCTAAAGCGAGTGTTATGGCAACGGAGAGCGTACTCGCCTTAAAACTCTTAATCATTTATTTTGATCCTTTAAATCTAATTTATTTATCAAGTTGGCTCGATGTTACAAGCTATTAACAAAAAACTATAGTCTTAGTAACCAAATTTATATTACCAATTAGCCTAAAATGACGCGTTTGCTTGTTTTTTAGGCATAAGAGAGAGGGGGAGGATTAGAAATGAAGGTTAGAAATAGAAAAGCCGCTACAAGAGCGGCTAAGTTGAGGTTCGAGTTTAGGTTAGTCCAGTTTAAATGAGCGAACCACTTCAGACATGTGGCTGCTGCTCGTTTTAAGATCTTGACTGGCATTAGCGATTTCTTCAGTATCCGTAGCAGCGTTGACGGTCATTTTTGATAACTCGTTAATTCTAACATTAACTTCTTCTGCCACTTGAGTTTGCTGCTCAGTTGCTTCAGCAATGTGATCACTCATTTGAGAAATAACGTCAATGAGACGCTCTATTTCATTAAGCGATGTTTCAGCCTGTGCAGCTTGCTCTACGGTTTTATCTGATGTTTCTTTACTAATGTTCACGGCACTAACAGCTTCTTGAGCGCCAGATTGTAAACGTTGGATCATGCCGTGTATTTCATCCGTACTTTGACTGGTTCTACTGGCTAGTGTTCGAACTTCGTCGGCAACAACGGCGAAGCCACGCCCTTGTTCACCAGCACGAGCTGCTTCAATTGCCGCATTTAACGCGAGTAAATTGGTTTGATCAGCGATACCTCTAATCACGTCGAGCACGGCGCCTATGCTATCTGTTTCATTCGCTAGCTTAGAAATAACCTGACTGACATTATCTATGTTATTTGATAATGAGTTGATTTGCGCAATCGCCGATGACACAACTTGTTTACCGTCGGTTGTATTAGTTGTTGCATCGTTTGCTGCTTGATTGGCGGCTTCCGCATTACTACTTATTTCACGAATATTGGAGGTCATTTGCTCCATTGCTGTGGCGATTTGTGTGGCGTTGTCGTTTTGCACTTGAATAGAGTTATTACTGCGCTGACTGGTGTGAGAGAGCATATCAGCTTGCATCATTACTTGTTCTGAATTAACTGACACTTCTTTAAGCGACTGGCGCATTTTTTCAGTAAATAAATTGAAGTAATAAGATAATCGCGATACTTCGTCATTCGCATCAGCATTGAGCTTACGCGTTAAATCGCCTTCGCCTTGTGCAATGTTTTTCATTAAATCACTTGCAGCTCTTGCCGGTAATAAAATGCTGTTGCCAATGACATAGTTGAGAAAAACGACTAACGCAATCACGATAAACGTATTAATGAGCACGGAGTTTCGCTGGGTTGCAAAGGTTGCTTGAATATCATCAATATAAACACCAGAGCCGACAATCCACTGCCATGGTGCAAACTCTTTAACAAATGAGATTTTGTCGACGGGATCATCTTCACCCGGCTTTGGCCATTTGTAAGGCAAAAAACCTTCTTTGCTGTTACGGACAATTTTTAGCATTTCCATGAAGATTTGAACGCCGTCAGCATCTTTTATATTTGACACATTTTGATTGTTTAATCTCGGCGCAACGGGGTGCATGATCATTGTTGGTGTAAAGTCATTCACCCAAAAATAATCATTACCAGCGTAACGCATTGCTTTAATAGCTTCTAATGCCGACGTTTGTGCTTGCGCTTCAGTCAGGGTGCCATCTTGTGAGCGCTGATAATAATGTTTGATGACACTATGGGCACTTTCAACAAGCTGCTGTACTTTTTCTTTTTGCTGCTGATTTAGTGATTTGTCTTGATGGTAGAGGCTGATTCCGCTTTGAAGAAATAAACCAATAATGATTATGCTTACCATAATGGCCATACGTTGCTTGATGGTGAGCTTGCGTAGTTTGTTCATGGTGGATTGTCTCCGGTTAAGCCGTTTATTAAGCTTAGGAAATAAAACATAAAACTGCAGATATGTTTTGAACCTTATCGCTTTATAAATAGTGTACGCAGAGACTTGTTGCTAAGCACTAGATTGTGCTTAGATAATGATTAGATTTAGCATTAATGTGCTAATGACTGATATACATCAATATTATCAGGTTACTTTTTACTCCAACGCATAACACCTTCTTGGGCGGTACTAGCAACTAATCTTCCTTGTCGATCAAAGAACTTTCCTGTTACAAAACCACGACCACCACTCGCTGATGGGCTTTCAACTTCGTAGAGTAGCCAATCATCAAAACGAAAATCACGATGGAACCACATAGAGTGATCAATCGTCGCCATTTGCAATTTAGGCGTCATAAATGAAACGCCGTGTGGGTGGCCTGCAACAGGTAAAAATGAAAAATCAGATGCATAGCCAAGCAGGTATTTATGAACGCGAAGATCGTCCGGCAATATCCCATTTGCTTTCATCCAAAAATGGCCTTTGGCAGGGCCAACAGTCGGTTTGATGGGGTTATTGTCTTCGACTGGCCTAATTTCAATCGCTTTATCACAGATAAACTGTTGGCGAATAGACTCGGGAATGAATTCTTGTACTAAACGTGCGCGTTCAACTTCTGATTGTAATCCATCTGGCCCAGCGACCTGCGGCATGTTTGCTTGATGGTCAAAGGCTTCTTCTTGAACGTGAAAAGAACTAGTGAGATAAAAAATAGGTTGCCCACCTTGAATCGCCTTAATACGACGGGTTGCAATAGAGCGTCCTGTTCGAATGGTTTCTACGTCATAAACGATAGGCTTGGCGGAGTCTGCCATGCGTAAGAAATAACAATGAAATGAGTTGAGAGAGAAACTGCTATCGACAGTTTGCTTTGCAGCAAAGAGTGCTTGGCCAATAACTTGCCCACCAAACACGCGACCAAATCCTAAGTCTTGGCTGTTACCACGATATATGCCTTGTTCAATGGTTTCTAAGCTGAGTAAATCGAGAAGCTGACTAAGAACTTGTGACATAAGGTGCTCGCTTTTTCATTAAAAGGATAGTTTACCGTTAATTCAAACAATTGTTTAGCCTCGATTGTAACTATTGTTAATGAGTTTACGATTGATTTCGACGCAGCCATTGATTATGATGGCCACTCATTTAGCGTTGGAAAATCTGTTTGTCATTATTCTCGAAAGTCGTCTGTATTTTATTGTTGGTTGTTAGCACCTTGCAAACAACAGCGGCAGTGACCTTTGGTGAAAATAATAATCATGCAATGATGACATCGCACACCATGAGTGCGGATGACATGGCTCACTGTCAGGAAATGATGCAAGATCATCAAATGGCTACTGAGTGCAGCAATGAATGTGATTGTTGTAGTGGTGCTTGCCCGGTATCTTCGTTATTTATTAATTTTTCTTTTTCCTATGCGCTAAATCATAGTGCTAGCATAGTGATAACTCATCGTTCGAGTCATCCTATTGCGACAATATCTTCTCTCTATCGTCCGCCGATAAACGTTTAACATTCTCTAAATTTTAACCCTGTTTTATTGTTTTTATCGACGCACACTTATGTTTGGTATTTGTAAACATTTGATTTGTGCATGGACTTATTGTTATGCGTAATTTAATCATTGTCTTAGTCTTTTTTGTTGCTGGTATTTATATCAGTCCTTTTTTAACGCCCTTATTAACTTGGCATAATGTTGCCGATGAGCCTAGCGCTTTATCAGAAAAACCAATCTATTGGGTAGCACCAATGGATGCTAATTTCCGGCGTGACGAACCTGGTTTGTCCCCGATGGGCATGGCGCTAGTGCCTGTTTATAATGAACCTTTAACGCAAGATGCCGGTGTTGTCACTATAGCGCCACAGGTTGTTAATAACCTTGGTGTTAAAACCACAGAAGTTATCAGCGATTACTTTTCTCAGACGATTGATGCGACAGGCGTGCTTGAGTATAGCCAAGACGGGCGTATCGATATCTCGCCACGTGTGAGTGGCTGGGTAGAAAAATTATATGTTGTTGAACAGGGCGATGATATAAAAGCAGGACAACCGCTTTATGATATTTATTCGCCAGAACTCGTGAACGCTCAAGAAGAATATGTGCTGGCTTTATCACAAGATAATAGTCGATTAATCGCTGCTGCTCATAAGCGTCTTGTGTATTTAGCAATGCCACTAAATGACATTGAGCAACTCAATAAAACACGACAAGTGAAGCGTATGTTCACGGTTCATGCTCACAATAGTGGCGTCATTGAATCATTAATGATTAAGACAGGCGCCTTTGTTACGCCATCTCATGTATTGATGACCGTGATTTCATTACGTGAAATGTGGCTTAAAGCGGATGTTTTTGAATCGCAATTACCGATTGTTACCTTAGGCGCTAGGGCGCAGATTGCAATTGATGGACTTGAACGTCGTGATCTAACAGGGGTAGTCGATAAAATTTACCCGGCGCTTAACGCTGGTTCGCGTACCGCCACACTGCGATTTCGCATTGCTAATAACGACCTATCTCTTAAAGCAAACATGTTCGCGACAGCCAGCATTAACGTTCAAAGATCCAAGCAAAGTTTGATGGTTCCTCGTGATGCAGTTATTAGAAGTGGTCTTAATAATAGAGTTGTGATGGCATTAGGCGATGGTAAGTTCAAATCTGTTGCTGTGAATTTGGGGCGCGAAAACCAGCATTGGGTAGAGGTTACAAATGGTATTATGGCGGGCGATTTTGTCGTGACTTCTGCGCAATTTTTGATTGATTCAGAGTCGAATCTTTCTTCCGATTTAATGCGCTATCAAGCTCCGGATTCAACGCGTGAAGTAGCAATGCCTATGAGTGTATGGACACAAGCAACCGTGAATCGCGTGATGGCGCATCATGAGATGGTTAATGTCACGCATGAGCCAATTGCGCAGTGGGATTGGCCAGAAATGAGCATGAATTTTTATGTCGATGAGTCAGTTGATTTAAATAGCTTTGTTGTTGGTCAACGTCTGAAGATAGAAATTATTAGTGATGAAGACGGTGATTACGTTATTACTGGTGTGCAAATGATGGAGCATGCTCATGATTAACGCTGTTATAAAGTGGTCTATCAATAATCGGATTCTTGTATTGTTATCGTGTCTGTTACTTGTTGGAGCAGGGTTATACAGTGTTAAGAAAACACCTGTTGATGCCATTCCTGACTTATCTGATGTCCAAGTTATTATTAAAACTAGCTATGCAGGACAAGCGCCGCAAGTTGTAGAAGAGCAGGTTACTTATCCGTTGACGACAGCCATGTTGTCTGTGCCTGGAGCGCATACCGTGCGCGGCTTTTCATTTTTTGGTGACTCCTACGTTTATGTCATTTTTGATGATGACACTGACATGTACTGGGCACGGTCGCGGGTACTTGAATATCTATCTCAAGTAACGCCGCAGTTACCGAGTGCTGCTAAACCGCAGTTGGGACCAGACGCAACAGGTGTTGGTTGGGTCTATCTTTATGCACTAATCGATAGAACGGGACAGCACAACCTTGCACAGTTGCGAAGCATTCAAGATTATTTCTTGAAATACGAGTTACAAACAGTGGCGGGTGTATCGGAAGTCGCGGCTTTAGGCGGCATGGTTAAGCAATATCAGGTTCAAGTTGACCCGCATAAGCTCCGAGCTTATCAAGTCCCTTTATCTGTTGTAGCCACTGCGATTGAAAAAGGAAATCAAGAGCAGGGCGCGTCAGTCATCGAGATGGCCGAAGCGGAATATATGATCCGTGCTACTGGGTATCTTAAATCCATTGACGATATTGAAAACATTCCTTTAGGTGCCAGTAATAGCGGTACACCTTTATTGGTCAAGCATGTTGCCCACGTGATTGAAGGCCCGCAAATGCGTCGTGGTATTGCTGAACTTAATGGCGAAGGTGAAGTGGTTGGCGGCATTGTTGTTATGCGTTTTGGTGAAAATGCACAGCATACGATTGATGGCATCAAAGATAAACTTGACCAGTTAAGCAAAGGGTTACCGGATGGTGTTGAAGTGGTGCCAGTTTATGACCGCAGCGAACTCATTGAAAGCGCGGTTGATAACTTATGGCATAAGTTGCTTGAAGAATTTGCAGTAGTTATTGCTGTATGTGCAATTTTCTTGTTCCACCTTCGCTCATCTCTCGTAGCAATTATTAGTTTACCTGTGGGTATTTTGACTGCCTTTATTGTTATGCATTGGCAAGGGCTCAACGCCAATATCATGTCTTTAGGAGGTATAGCTATTGCCATCGGCGCCATGATTGATGGCGCTATTGTGATGGTGGAAAACTTCCATAAACATATGGAGAAAACGCCACTGACTGATGATAACCGTTGGCAAATAGTGACTAAGGCCGCGACAGAAGTCGGCCCTGCGTTATTCTTTAGTTTATTGATTATTACTGTGAGCTTTCTGCCTGTTTTTACGCTAGAGGCGCAAGAAGGGCGAATGTTCTCTCCGTTAGCGTTTACAAAAACGTATGCAATGGCAGCGGCTGCAGCGTTGGCTGTCACGTTAGTGCCTGTGTTAATGGGTTACTTCATTCGGGGCAAGGTTGTGCGCGAAGAGAAGAACCCCATTAACCGATTTCTGATGGCTTGTTATATGCCTTTACTGAAAAAGGCGATGAATTTTCCGATCATCACGCTATTGCTGGCTGTTGCTGTTTTAGCATCGAGCCTTTGGCCTTTAGATAAAATTGGTAGCGAGTTTATGCCGCCGTTAGATGAAGGGTCAATGATGTATATGCCAACGACTTATCCTAGTTTATCAGTGGGAAAGGCACGGGAAATCCTTCAACAAACTGACAAGTTAATAATGACGGTGCCCGAGGTAAAATCTGTTTTTGGTAAGATTGGTCGCGCTGAAACAGCAACAGATCCTGCACCGCTTACAATGATTGAATCTTTTATTCAGTTAAAACCAAAGAGTGAGTGGCGCCCGGGGATGACCAGTGAAAAAATTCAGCGTGAGTTAGATAGTGTTGTGTCACTGCCGGGGTTAACAAACGCTTGGGTCATGCCAATAAAAACGCGGATTGATATGTTAGCGACGGGCATTAAAACACCTGTTGGAATCAAGATAGCTGGGGCTGATTTAGCGGTTATTGAAGATATTGGCAAGCAGATTGAAGTGATATTGAATGCTGTCGATGGCACTGCTTCTGTTTATGCTGAACGTGTCGCTGGTGGACGATATTTAGATATCGACATTGATCGCTTGAAAGCGGCGCGATATGGATTAAATATTGCTGATATTCAGCAAATTATCGGCACTGCTATTGGCGGAAAAAATGTGACACAAACGGTGGAAGGGTTAGCGCGATATAATGTCAATATTCGCTATCAGCAAGACTTTCGAAATTCTCCTCACCAGCTTAGTCAACTGCCGATCTTGACACCGCAAGGGCATTATATTCGTTTAGCCGATGTTGCTAATGTCGTGATCACGAGTGGCCCAACCGGTATAAAAAGTGAGAATGCGCGTCCCAACGGATGGGTCTATATTGATATAAAAGATATTGATATTGGCACTTATGTCGCGTCGGCAAAGGAAATAATATCGGCGCAATTAACCATACCAGCCGGCTATTCAATTAGCTGGGCGGGGCAGTATCAATACATGGAGCGAGCAAAAGATAAGTTAAGCTACGTCGTGCCTTTAACCGTTGTAATCATTGTTTTTTTGTTGTTTTTAAGCTTCAAAAATATCGCGATGGTTGCGATGATTATGTTGACGTTACCGCTTAGTTTAGTGGGCAGTGTTTGGTTGTTACATTTATTAGAATTTAACTTTTCGGTTGCTGTTGGTGTTGGATTTATTGCGCTTGCAGGTGTGGCAGTAGAAATAGGCGTCATTATGTTGGTTTATCTTAATCAAGCCTATCAAGCGCTACATGTTGGCCATCAACCAGTAACGATGATGGCACTTCAAGAAGCTATTATCGATGGCGCTGGTAGACGAATACGCCCCGTGATGATGACCGCATTATCCATTATTATTGGCTTACTGCCTGTTCTCTATGGCACTGGAACAGGCAGCGAGTTGATGAGCCGAATAGCCGCACCTATGGTTGGCGGCATGGTAAGCGCGCTAATTCTCACCTTGTTTATATTGCCGATAATGTATTATTTATGGCGCCGACATGGTTTGAAATCGGCAGCCGAGTATTCATCAGTGCGTTAAAGTGATTGCGAAAGAACATTGGCTAAACGCTTCGCTGCCAATACCATGCGCTGGTTAATGACTGGCGCAAAGGTTGTTTGATAACCTTTTGGTAAAGTAACTTTGTTACCTTGTGGATTTTGGCATTGTTCGTTATGTTTCTTACAATATTTAAACGCTGGCGATGTCACTATTTGATACGACTCATTAGCCCAACTCCACGGGCTATTGCTCTGCCAAGGTTGAACTTCTTGCGCAGAGGTTGCTGGTGTTAATAATTGCATCCATTGTTGATAGCTACGTTTTTGACGACTAAGCACACAATCATCCCAATACCAATGTAGTGTCTCACAACGAACGTTACTGTTTTTGGTTATCTTTATTTTGTTACCGCCCCAATCGCTGGCGTAACTAATGTGCAATGGTTGGTGAATATCGCCAAGCCAATGACCTAAGAACATTAATGCTTGAGCTTGTTTCCACGGTTGTGTCTCCGTTACTAATTGTTGTTGATGTATTGCAACCGCTTGGCCGATACAGTCTTTCTTACAGGCATTCGTGGTAATTTTAGCGGTATCTCGTGACACGTTTAAGTAGTGCCATTTCTCAAATTTTTTATAACTCTTTTGTTTTTTGACAGCATCTGCCCACACACAGCTTTTAGCGAAGGTTATTGGCGAGCCTTTGGGACGCTTCATGTAGTTGTTCAATCTATCTCGATGCTTTTGTGGCATATTGCTTAGCAACTGATTGATTTGCTGCTGATTCTCATGAGATAGCTGCTCATAGGCTAGATCGCAAACGATTTGATGGCCAAGTTGCCCTAGCGCGAGACTTGAAAAGCTCATTATTGAGGCAATGATAACGAGTGAGACGTTTATGACGTATTTAAGGTTGTTCATCATGCTTTGCTTAGGTGGGGAGTTTAGGTGACAAATCTATAATATGGTTCACAAGAAAACAACTCAATTTAATTTTTGCGGATTTTGCATAGTCATAAATTGGCGGTCTGCTAGGATGCGCCAACTTTTTAATAAAATGACAATGTTCAAGGAACCCCAATGTTTAAATCGTTGATTAAGCGTTTGTTGCCTCACAGTGACGTGAAACTATCTAATGCCACTAGTGTGAAAGATACTTCAATTGAAACGTCACATAGCATTGATTTAAATGGATATTTTGTTGATTCGTTGGTGTCTCCTGAGCAACGATATCGCGATGAGTTTTATGATGTATTGTTTGGCGAAGTCCAGCACAATAAAGAGCAAGACGAGTTGTCGATACAAGTTGCTGTCAAGGTTGAGCAAGTTCTAAAAAAACCAGCGCTTATTCTTGATGCATTACCTGTATTGCCTGCCTCTCTCAGTAAAATTGTTGAGCACCTCGGGAATGATAACTTTGACGCTAACGTTGTTATTGAGTTATTAAAAAATGAACCAATGATTGCAGCTAAGGTGATAAAACTGGCTAATTCTTCGTTTTATAATCGCAGTAACAAAGAAGTCACTGATATAAAATCGGCATTTATGCAATTGGGCTCTTATGGTTTGTCAAAAGGGGTCATCGATGGTTTTTTGAGTCAATTGGTTCCTCAATCCGATGTGTACTTCCAACACTACGGACAACTGATTTGGCAACATAGTTTAGCAACTGGCGCTATTGCTAGAGAGTTGATTAATCATTCGCATTGCAGTGAGCAATCACAACAAGCCTACCTCATCGGCCTCATTAGTAATTTGGGTGACATTGTTATTTATCAGATTATGGTTGAGGCGTTTAAATATGCACATCCAGATTGTTTACCTGATTCTCGTTTGTTTCGACAAATCATCAGTCGTCATTCCAAACGAATTACCTATGTTATTGCTCAGAATTGGCGATTGCCTGCGAGTATTTTAAGGCCATTAGAGTTACAAACCAAGTTAAAAAGCGCCGACAAACTTGCGTTGGTATGTGGGAAATATCCAGTCAGTTGTTTTATCTTTGAGGCACGTATTATTAGTAAGTTACAGCTAAGAATGGACGCTAATCTAACTGAGTTCGAAGCATTAAAAACGCAGGCTTTACGATTAGTACACTCTGAACAAGCGCGCAGCTATATTCAAGAAATGGCAGTTGCTAGCGTTTGTGAAGGTAGCTGATCAAATAACGCTTTGTAATCACGAGAAAAACGTCCAAATTCTACAAACCCCCAGTTAAGTGCAATTTGAGCAACGCTCATCGTGGACTTTTCGAGTGTAAGTAGCTGTTTATGAGCGCCATTAAGACGTATGACTCGTAAATAATGCACGGGCGTTATGCCGAACCTTTCTTTAAAACCATATTGCAGTGAACGTTCACTTAGTTGAGCTATTTGGCATAATTGAGTGATATCAGGCAGTTGTTGGCAATGCTCTCGAATATACTCAACCACTCTATTTATTCCTTGCTGTCGTTTATTAAATTGATTGATTGGTTCAGGAGTGGATAGCATAGGATTAATGATATCCACGGTTAATTTAATCAGTTGTGAGCAAATAAGTCGTTGAATATTGCTGTCTTGTAACAATTTAGGCTGGGCAATAATTTGCCGCATTATGTCTAATACTTGATGAGCATAATGACGTTGAAGTGTACTTGATGTTTGAGTCAGTCGACTGGTCAAAATATTCGCGTTGGGTTCTATTCCTGTCAGCGTGTGAAAGCTTTTTAAAAAATGCTCTCGCAAGAACACTGTCGCTACATAATCAAGTTCTAGCTTCGATTTAATTTCCCAAACGCCACCGCTAGCCTGAATAAATGGTGTTCCGTTGGCGGCTGCGCCACAAAATTGATACGGACTGGATTGGGGGAGTACGACAGCAAACGGTAAAAAGCAATCCGCAGGAGCGGCTTCAATACGTGTACCAACATTGAGGCTTTCTCTCATTATTTGTGCTTGATTTAAACTAATTTCAGTTACATGCGCTTGCATTTTTCCACGCGTAAATTGCGTATATTCACGATTTTTATTGACGTGAAATGCGCCTAGTGCGTCGATATTATCAGTCTCAATTTTTCTGATTGATGAGTTGCTCATGCGTCCTAGCTAGTATGAAATACGTTTAAATACCCCAAACACGTGAAGGAAAACGATCATGTGATTTGGGGAGATATTATATGCTGATTTTAAGTATTATATACTCGTTGCCAAATGGTTGATTGTAACTATTTGTTATAAAACATTTCTTAACAGTAGCGCGATAAATATAAAATAAAAAGACGTGTAGACGTCTATTTAATTGTTGACCATCGCCATAATTGTCTTTAAAGTGCAGCGATAAATTAAGGTGCCTAAGGCTTGCTCAGTACAATGTTATTGTATTAATAGTGCTTAGGGTAAACGGGAAGTTAGGTGATAAAACCCTACGCTGCCCCCGCAACGGTGATTTAAATGCATTGCATTTAACAGCCCGATACCGGCCTCAATTTCGTTTTTTATACCATATAGGTATTTCTATTGCGGAGGGCGATAGGAGATCAAATAAACATCACTGGCGCCATGTCAGATTTCATTATGTTTGTTTCATCTTTTAGTGTCTTCTATATTTAAATTATTGAGGGTGCTATGTCTGCAAAATGGACGACAGCTTTTGTTTTTTCAACACTTTTTATAACGCCAGTGATCGCTGCTGATATTGATGATGTTGAACGTATTAAGGTAAGTGGTCAGCAGCTTAAGCACAGCGCTAATTATCTCGTACTTAGTCGCGATGATTTTGTTGATAGCGCGCAGAATCTTAATGACGTGCTCAATCAAATAAACGGTATTCAAGTGCGCCAAATTAGCGGTGTCGGTAATCCTGCTGCCGTTTCTATTCGTGGTTCTTCATCGAAACAGGTTCAATTGTATATTGACGGACAGCTGGTTAATGATGGGCAATTTGGTGGGTTTGATTTAAACCAACTGCCTGTCGAAAACATTCAATCAATTGAAGTGAGTAAAGAGCAGGCCATTGGCACGGGCGTTACGCCGATAGGCGGTGTCATTCGCATTAATACCTATAACCCTGAGCAGGATACTTTGCGATTAAGTGCTGGACTTGGGTCTTTTGGTTATCAAGAGCTCAACGTTGTAAAGAATAACAGTTTTGAGCAATTTCAAGGCGCACTAAGCGCAAGTTATGTGACCAGTGATAATGATTATGATTATCTGGTTCCTCAACCTGTTGCCCATCCGAATCAATCTATAGTTGAGCCGCTTTTAAATAATGACTTTGAAAAAATAAGCTTATCAGCTAATGGAGTATGGATTGGTGAACAGCAACAAGTTCGCGTCAATGGTCAGTATATTAACCAAGAAAAAGCACTGCCACATTACCAAATTAATGTGCGTAGCAACCAATCGAGTTTAGATTTAGAACAATCGAGGTTGGCACTTACCTACTTGGTTAAGCCTTTAAATAGTGTGTTATCACAATTTGAGATAGAAGGTTACGCTGATTCGCGGGACGAACATTACATTGATAGCGTTCCGCAATTAGTACGACGTGACGGACGGTACAATACTGAAAAATACAGTGTGTCATTGAAGCCAACTTTTCTTGTTGAACAATGGACGTTAACGCCGTTTTTAGATGTTAATCAGCAACAATTTACGTCGCGAAGTTTTGTTAATGGCGCGACTATAAATTGTAATGGCATCAGTGCTTGTGACATTCGTGCTAGGACAACGCAATGGGTAGCAGGTAGCCGAGCTGATTGGCAAAGTACTGATAAAGTGGCATCTGCTCATTTGTTAATTAGTCAGTTATTTGATGACAGCAGCAATGTTGTACTTAATCAACCAAACGGAACTAAAGAGAACAACGATAGTGACTTTTTCTCTGCTGAATTGGGCACCCAATATCGTTGGCGCACTATTAATTTTGGCGCGGCATTAAGTCGCGGTGTCAGAATGCCAACGATGTTTGAACGTTACGGTGACCGAGGCTTATTTAAAGGTAATGGCAGTATTCGACCTGAGCAGTCAGATGCTCTGTCGCTAAGTGCTGATTACGATGCTGTGCATTGGTCATTATCTTCTGCCTTGTATGTAAAACAAGTCTCTGACGCAATTGTCGCCACGTTTAATTCTTCCGGCATTGGCAGTTATGGCAATGTTAATGATGCGCAGATCCGTGGATTTGAACTTCAAGCTGATTATCAGTTGTCAGCAGCCATTTCTTTTCAGGGGCAAATGAACTTAGTCGACAGTGAAAGCAAGTCGCCATTTGTCGCTTTTAATCACAAAAAACTGCCTGGCATTTACCATCAAGAATATAACGCTAAAGTGAGCATTGATTTATCACAAGATTGGTCATTAGATGTCGCGGCACAATATAGCAAAGGGCTTTATTTTAATTTAGGCAATAAGGTTGAGCAGCATACTCAAGGCAACGGCAATCCAAGTGATCGCTTGCTCAGCAATATCAATTTACGTTGGCAACAACGAGGGTTTGTCGTCAATGTTGGCGTCAACAATGTATTTGACGAGAGTTACCAAGATCTCGCAAACCGTCCTGCCCAAGGGCGTAATCTATTTATTAAGTTTTCATTCGAGGAATAATTACTATGAGTCATTTTTTAAGCGCAGCTAATGCTAAGCGTACTTCGTTGTCACTGGCACTCGCTGCTAGTGTGAGTTTACTCGCTGGCTGTGGCGGTAGTAGTGATACTAAAACAGATATTGTCACTGTAACGCCGAAAAAAGCAGTTGTGCAAACAGCTACTCGTAACGCTGGCTCAGAAGTAGCTTACGTTGATATTAACACTCAGTCGGTAGCAGGTGACTACTACGTTAAAGATAAGACCGATTATACATTAACAAGTTATGGCTCTGATGTTTACCATATAGGTCGTTTTACAAT
>MPDF01000066.1 GCA_001874365.1 Gammaproteobacteria bacterium MedPE
TCTTAAATTCTTTTGGTTGTTCTACGTTTAAGGAAGTAATCACTCCATTATCGACAATCATCGAATAACGCTGTGAGCGAATACCGCCGAAGCTGCCAGTTTCTTTGTCTAAGCCTAATGCCTTGGTGTAGCTACCATCGCCGTCGCCAAGCATCATGATTTCTTTAGCGTTGTGAGCCTGCCCCCACGCTTCCATTACAAATGCATCATTAACCGAAAGACAAACAATCGCGTCTACGCCTTTGGCTTTTATTTTGTCAGCCAATGCGACAAACCCTGGTAAATGAGACGCTGAACACGTTGGTGTAAAAGCACCAGGAACAGCAAATAAAGCGACTTTTTTGTTGGCGAAAAGCTCGCTTGTATCGTGAGTAATCGTTTCACCATTTCGGCGTTGTGTTAACTGGCCACTTGGCATCGTTTCAATGTTCATTGTAAGAGAGTTCCTAATCGGTATTCTAGAATGCAAATTAGTGTAAATGTTTTAGACTTTAATTTCGAACTAATAGATATTCAATAATCCGTAATTAAGGAATGTTTTTATGAAATCGTTAATCGCAGTAATCTTTACAGCCAGCCTGATTGGCTGTGGTCAAAACGAAGTAGTTGTAGAAAAAGGTGTTACATCGACTAATAAAATACAGAAATCGAAAGGCATGGAAGGTGCAACTAAAGCATTTGCCAAGAGAGAGTCAGACGCCTTGTCACAAGATTTTGTAGGTGTACGCACTTCTGATGGTCTTCAATCAGGGTTATTTCCAATTAAGTCTACAGGTGTTTCTACTAAACCCATCGTCGATGCGACGCGGTTATTCCTAGCGCAGTTATCGCCCGAACAAAAAGAAAAAACATTATTTGCAGTTGACGATATTGAATGGCGTAAATGGTTAAACGTCGACAATGGTATTTACGATCGTCAAGGTATTAGCCTTAAAGAAATGACGACTAATCAGAAAATGGCGGCATTCAATATGCTTCGAACTTCTTTGAGCGCACGTGGTTTGCAGCAAACTCGCGACATCATGAAAACCGACCAAACGTTACGTGAACTCAACAATGGCGCGCCGCACCTCGATGAAGAATTGTACTTTATTACCATCATGGGTACACCATCAGAAACGCAGCCTTGGGGCTGGCAGATTGACGGTCATCACTTAGCAATTAACTACTTTATTCTAGGTGACCAAATTGTGTTTTCTCCGGCGTTCATGGGCGCTGAGCCAGTGCTAGCGACTTCTGGTAAGCACAAAGGAAATTTACTGTTTCAAGATGAGCAAAACTTTGGATTGGCATTAATGCAAAGCTTTGACAAATCGCAACAAGAGAAAGCGAAAGTTGATGAAAAGCGCCGTGAAAATTTAAAAGCCGCCGGTTTTCAAGACAACTTGACGCTAGATTACCAAGGCGTAAATGCGAAAAGCATGACGCCTAAGCAGCGTGCAGAACTACTTGCGTTGACTGAACAATACATTGGAAAAATGCGCGAAGGCCACGCAAAGGTTAAAATGGCTGATGTCCAAAAACATATCGATAATACGTGGTTCGCTTGGGCAGGAGACACAACTGATGATGGTGTTTTTTACTATAGAATTCATAGTCCTGTTGTTTTAATTGAATTTGACCATCAAGCGCCTATCGGCGTTCCGTCGAAAGATAGAAACCCAACCCGCAACCACATTCACACCATGATCCGCACGCCGAACGGCAACGACTACGGCAAAGATCTTTTACGTCAGCATTTGAAGAAGCATCATTAGTTTGAAATTAAAATTCGCATTGGAAGGGAAAAGGCGATCTCTACATCTAATTTAGTGTGCCGTCATACTGTGAAAGGCAATATCAATGTTATAGAGTAAGGTCTTAAAAGTTATGGACTAAGTAAATTCAATGAAAAAGGTGATTGTATTAGGTGGTTATGGCAATTTTGGAAAGCGTATTGTTGAAAACCTAGCGCGTTTAGAAAATATTGCGATTTACGTTGCTGGGCGTAGTGAAGAAAAAGCTAAAAGCTGTATTGACGGGCTTTCTAAAACAGCTAAGGCTAGCTTACATCCGTTGGTTATGGATATTTATGCGGCTGACTTTAGCAACCAATTACAAAAAATATCACCTTTTTTAGTCATTCATACCAGTGGCCCATTTCAAGGACAAAACTATAGAGTGCCTAGGGTCTGCATTGATGTTGGTGCCCACTATATCGACTTAGCTGACGATCGGAGGTTTGTGTGTGATATTACGCAGCTTGATGACATTGCAAAAGAAAACAATGTGTTAGCTGTGAGTGGTGCGAGTTCAGTGCCGGGGCTCGCCTCAACCGTTGTAGAATCTTATCTATCGCTGTTTTCAGAACTTGATGCTATTGATTTAGCTATTGCGCCAGGCAATAAAGCGGAACGTGGTTTGGCGACAGTGGCTGCTATTTTGTCTTACACAGGGCACCCCATTTCCGTCTTTAAGTCGGGTTCATGGCAAGATGTATATGGTTGGATGGATTCTCGAATTAACGACTTTGGTGGCATTGTTGGTAAACGCCACTTAGCGAATGTCGATGTGCCAGATTTAGAAATCTTTCCAACGCGTTATAACGTAAAAAATCGCGTGAGCTTTCAAGCGGGTTTAGAGCTTCCCATTTTACACAACACCATGGTTGCTATGGCCAAACTGTCGAAAATCGGTGCGGTTAAGAGTTGGGCACCGCTAGCTAAAAGTATTGTGGCAACGAGCAATATCTTTTTACCCTTCGGATCTGATAGTGGTGCGATGGAAGTCCTTTTAACAGGCACTGATATCGCTGGCGCTCGAAAGAAAATCAAATGGACGCTTTATGCTCCTGACGGCAATGGCCCTTATATTCCGACGTTATCGGCAATTATCTTGGCTAAAAAGTTAATAGGTGGTGAGCTAACAAGTACGGGAGCTACACCTTGTGTTGGCTTATTTACACTTGCTGATTTCGAGCTTTACTTCAATGAGTTAGATATCTTCTTTGCCGAGAGCATTGAATAACAGATGGAATATTATTTACTGATTAAACTCATTCATATTCTCGCTGCTGTAGTCGTAAC
This sequence comes from Gammaproteobacteria bacterium MedPE, assembly GCA_001874365.1. Taxonomy (GTDB): domain Bacteria; phylum Pseudomonadota; class Gammaproteobacteria; order Enterobacterales; family Psychrobiaceae; genus Psychrobium. Next base: position 3,066 of record MPDF01000066.1, read on the forward strand.
AGGCACTGGCGCTGGCATCGCATTTTTTATGTTTATGGCTTACCGATCAAATAATCCTCAAGCTATCTATATCACTACGCAACATGTGATATTAGGGGATTGGTTTTTTACCACACCGGCAGTTATTACCCAAATAGTCTCAGGAGTTGGGCTAATGAAACTCGCTGGTTATTCATTTTCAGCGCCGTGGTTTTATTGGGTGGTAGGACTTTTTCTGTTTATAGGTTTGTGTTGGTTACCTGTATTACGGATCCAATATAAATTACGTGAATTAGCCAAAGCTTCTGTTGATAACAATGAAGTTACGCTTGAATTTAGGCAATTAATGCGAACATGGACGTTGTTGGGGATTCCTGCGTTTATCGCGATTTTAGCGATTTTCTGGCTTATGGTTTTCAAGCCATTTCCAATGGTGTAACTATGTACAAACTATCAAATAATACATTATATAAATTAGCTATTTACGCTTTATCCATGGTGTGGATTTTTACCGGAGTTACGTCGATATTTTTGGCACCTGACATCGGTTATCAGATCTTAAAACAAGCGAATATCACAGGTGCTATGGCTGATATTTGTGTTGTTGGTGGGGGAATATTGGATATTTCGCTCGGCTTATGGTTATTAATACAACGCCAAGTGAAATGGTGCTGTGTCGCCCAAATAGCGGTAATCGTGAGCTATACCTTGATACTCACTTTCATTGATAGCAGTTTTTGGTTGCATCCATTTGGCCCAATAACTAAAAACTTTCCAATCGTCGTGTTGATTTTGTTTGTTACGCAAACACATGAGACTAAATGACCTTAGTACCATTTATACCTTTATCGTAGATAGCTGCCGAGCTATTAATCTTCTCTAAGTCTCAACACCACAAATCATTCATGCTAATAATTAGCCATTGACAATTGTGATTACAGTTGTAATTATAATATTGGATTACGACTGTAATCAACTTGTAAATACGTCTTACTAAAATTAGTTGAGACTGTTCATTTATCATTATTACCAAGGAAAAACATGAAGATACGTGTAAATAATTTTTTTAAGCGAATCACTAGCACTTGGCATTTAGCTCCTGCTGGGGTTGTACTTATACTAAGCTCACTTGCTTTTCAAAGTCATGCTGGCAATCAAGCTGAAGCTGCTGCTACAGAAGTATCAGTCATTAAAAGAGCGCTGCCTATTTATCCGAAATACGCGATAAAAAACAAAATAGAAGGGGCTGTTTTGGTTAATTTCAGTATTGAAAAAGATGGTAATGCTTCTGATATTGAAGTGGTCGCTTCTGATCACGACGGGTTATTTGATGCGAGCGCAATACTGGGTGTTCAAAAATGGGTATATACCAAGTCAGCGGGAAAAACGCGTAATAACTACGTGGCAATTGAATTTACTTTGACAGGTAAACCTGCGGCAACATCGTTTAGCAACGTTGAAATAATTAAAGTGAGGGGTGAGTAAATTCAATTGCCAGCCTTGAGCTCATGATTAACATTTGTTCACGAACGGTTGCACTCATTACACGTTAATATCTTTGATATTTTCAATTAGAAAATCTAGAAACACGCGAACTTTAGGCGACATCATATCCCGTTTTAAGTAAAGCGCGTAAGTTGCACTTAGTTCTTCATACGGACTAAGTGTGTAGTCTTGCATTACATGCTTTAAAGATCCGTTAGCAAGCTCATTCTTTATTGCCCACAATGGCATTAATGTCAGGCCAGCATCGTTTAGCAATAATTGTTTTTGGCCGTTAACTGAGTTTACTGAAATCGTATTACTAATCATTAGCTTGGTTCTTTTTTTGGCCATCAGAAACCAATCTTGCCAGCGTGTGTAACTGTATCTAATACACGTATGTGCGGCCAAATCGTCTGGGTTTTTAGGCGTGCCATGATTGGCCAAATAACGCGGAGTGGCACATAAAATAAAGTTATTGAATGCTAAATGCTTAGCAATCATGGATGAATCCGACAGCTTTCCACTGCGAATAGCGACATCTATATTTTCTTCGACAAGATCGACAACCCGTTCCGTTAACTCGATTGCTATGTCGATATTGGGATAGCGCAACATAAATTGAGGGATTAGCGGCAATACAACGCTTTCACCGAATCCTACCGTCATACTAATTTTCAACTTGCCCTTAGGGCTTTCTTGTAAATCGTTGACGACCCTTTTGGCTTCGTCAAATTCTGACACAATCCGCTGGGAGTATTCATAGTATTTTCGCCCAGCCTCGGTTAGCCCTGTGTTTCGGGTTGTCTTATTTAGAAGGCGAACACCTAATTCTTGTTCGAGAGCAGCTAGCTGTCTAGAGATAGAAGAAGGCTGAACATCAAATATTCGGCTAGCTTCTGAGATGCTTCCCTTTTCAACTACGCAGTTGAAATAGAGTAATCGGTTTAAAGAACTCATGTGTAATCCTAGCAATCAATGGATTTTAATACTGTACTCTGCGTTGCTTAAAAAGCAAAAGTAATTTGCTGATTAGGTTATGGTTGCTCAAATTAACAAAACATAGAATAGCTGCCATTGAATGATGAAACAAAGCAGGTAAAGAATATGAAAGCAATGGTTATCGATAATATTGGCAGTACTGACGTTTTTAGATTGGCAGAAAAAGCAAAACCTGTTGTGAAAGCAGGACACATGGTCGTTGAAGTTAAAGCAACAAGTGTTAATCCAATTGATACCATGTTGCGGTCAGTTGAATTGCCTTGGTCAGCAAATTTACCAGACGTTTTACACGGAGATGTTGCGGGAATCGTCACTGAAATTGGTGAACATGTTACTGATTTTAACGTGGGTGATGAAGTTTACGGCATGGCGGGAGGTATTAATGGCGTTGATGGCGCGTTAGCTGAATACATGTTGGTTGATGCACGTTTAATGGCACAAAAGCCAAAGACATTGACGATGAAGCAGGCGGCGGCATTGCCATTAGTCTCAATCACTTCTTATGAAGCCCTTGTAGATAAAATGAATGTAAAAGCAGGCGATAACGTGTTAATTCATGGCGCTACAGGCGGTGTCGGTCATATTGCGATTCAGCTAGCCAAGACACTAGGTGCAAATGTAACGGCGACTTATTCTCCGGCGAATGAGGCGCTAGCTAATTCAATGGGGGCAGACAACTTAGTTGATTACACAATCGAAGAGGTCGATAGTTATGTGGTCAAATACACCAATGGAATTGGCTTTGATAAGGTGTTCGATACCGTTGCTGGCGACAATATTCAAAAATCGTTTGAAGCGGTAAAGTTTAACGGTCATGTGTCGACAATTTTACCGATTGAAGATCCACTACAAGTGGCATTAAAAGGCTTATCATTCCATAGTGTTTTGATGCTTATTCCGCTATTTCATGGCGTTAACTATGAGTCTCATGGGCGCATATTGACTAAAATCGCAGCCTTGGTTGATGAAGGAAAAATAAAACCGCTTATCGACGAGAGCGATTATTCCATTTGGGAAGTAGCAAAAGCACATGCTCATCTGTCGTCTGGTCAGGCGGTAGGAAAAATTACACTGACGATATAACGTATACCAATGCATATTAAGGCTGCTCTATAAGAGTTTTAGAACGGCCTTAATGTTGAATGTGTTGCTTAAGATAATCATCAAAACTATCTGCTGGCAGCGGTTTACTAAAGACATACCCTTGAACAAGATCGCAATCGAGGGCTTTAATTTGTTCAAGTTGAAATTCTGTTTCAACGCCCTCAGCAACCACCACCATTTGCAAGCTTTTGGCCATCGACAATATGGCGCTAATTAATTGAGTGTCTGTATGATCTTCACCAATACCACGCACAAAGCTTTGGTCTATCTTCAACTTGTTAACAGGGAAACGTTTTAAATAACTTAGTGATGAATAGCCAGTACCAAAATCATCAAGGCTAATGCTAATGCCTAAACTTTTCAATGTGTTAAGTTGTTCATAAACTTTTTGGTCATCTGCAATTAACAGGCTTTCAGTAATTTCAAGAATGAGTTTTTCAGGCGGTAGTTGGGTATCAAAAAGTACCTTGGCGACTTGCGCTGCAAAATCATCTTGTTGAAATTGAATAGAAGAAACGTTAACAGCGACGCCTGGTGCGTCTTCAGTAAGTATTTGCCATTTAGCCGCTTGGTCACACGCTTGTCGCAGCACAAAATACCCCAAACTGTTGATAAGTCCTATATCTTCAGCGATAGGAATGAAACTCTGTGGTGAAACGATTCCCCGTTCAGGATGATTCCATCGTACCAGAGCCTCGCTATAAGTGAGGTGGTGTGTTTTGCAATCGTGAATGGGTTGAAACCACACTTCGAATTGACCGTGTTTCATCGCTGCTCTAAGCTCGGTCGTTAACTCGCGTTTTTGCTGTGCATCGACATCCATTTCTTTGGTGAAGAATTGAAAATTGTTACGTCCGTTGGCCTTGGCTTTGTACATAGCACTGTCGGCTTTGGTCAGTAGCTCTTCAACGTCGTCGCCATCTTCTGGGAAGATAACAATGCCAATACTAGCTGTAACATAACCTTCTTTATTGTTTAACATGAATGGCTTAGATATTTCTCTAATGATTTTATTAGCAATAACATCAACCGCTTCAATATCTTTTTCTTTGGTAATAATAACCGCGAACTCGTCACCACCCAATCGCGCAATCATGTCTGATGAACGTATTGAGTCCGTTAATCGTTGACTGACGTTTTGCAGTAACAAATCACCTTGTGAATGGCCGAAGTTATCATTAATTTGTTTAAATCCATCTAAATCAATAAACATCAGCGCTAATTGGCTTGATTGGCGTTGTGCCTGAGATAAGCTGTGTTTTAGACGATCAGAAAACAAGTTTCTATTGGCTAAGCCAGTAAGACCATCGAAGTTAGCTTGATGATAAATTTTATCCTCAACGCGTTTACGCTTAGTGATATCGTTGAATAAAGAAACATACGCCTCAAGCTGGCCAGTGGGGCTCGTTAGCGCAGTGATAGAAAGCCATTCGTAATAAATCTCACCATTTTTACGGCGATTCGAAATTTCGCCTTGCCAACTACCGGTGCTTTCTAGTTGCTCAAACATATGTTGATAGAATGTACGGTCGTGATGGCCCGATTGAAGTATTGATGGATCGCGTCCCAGCACTTCGGCTTCTGTATAACCTGTTATTTTGGTAAATGCTTTATTGGTTGCAAGAATTTTGTTGTCAATATCACACACCATCACCGCCTCGGTTGCGGTATGAAAAACAGTTGATGCTAAACGCAATTGTTTTTCATGCTCCTTCAAACGTGTAATGTCTTGGCTAATGACCACATGTTTTGCGTTATCGGCGGCATCAGTCAGTGGAAATACATTGGTCATGTCCCAATATTCATGACCTTGCTTGTTGACGCTACGCAGCTCACCCTGCCAATCTTCACCCTGATGCATTTTGTCTTTTAAACGTTCTAAGTTTTGATTGTGAGCTTGATAAGGGTCTATAAAGCTCTTGTTTTTGTTGGTATTTAATAGGTCTTTACTACGTTGCCTTGCTTCAAATTCTGCATTGCTGTAGGTGATATGGCCGTGCTTATCTAATGTGGCAATGGCTACAGGGCTTTGTTGAACAATTCGTGAAAGTGTTTTTATCTGACGCTCGATAATATTTTTACGTTTAAGTAAATAAATCAAAAATATACTGAATGCCGCTAGCGCAATAATGGCCAGAAATTGATAAATCGATTGTTGTTTCGACTGCTTTTTTAAGATACTAACTTGTTTATCGACGAGGGTTTCAAGATTGCTTTGATAATGCCATAGCTGCTGTTGAATCTCGCGTTCAGAAGAGATATCTCGAATAATTGAAAACAGTAACTTTTTGCCATCAACGATGATAGGTGATGAAAAAACCTGAACGGTTTTTATCGAGTCATTTGCCAGTCTATGTCTGAAAATAAAGTAATTACGATTTTCCGATTTTGCTTCAAGACGTTCAATGGCAACTTGCTCAGGGCTGAGCATATTAATGTCTTGAATTGCCATTTGACGAATATGCTGCGCAGAATAGCCGTAAAAATCCACAGCAGCGTCATTGGCGTCAACAATAGCGCCATTATCTGGATTGATTAAAAGTGAAACAAGCTTATGAGTGCGAAAAAACTCTTCAAAACTAGTATCTGTCGATGCAAATACATCACAACAAGAAATAAGCACAGCAAAAAAAGAGATAATTTTTAACATAGACTACGATAACTAGGTTACACATTATGATTAAAGCATTATCTCACAGTGATAACAAATGATTAGAGTTTATATTAAATTAACCTTAATTTAATGCTTACATTTGAGTGTCATTATCATTGATAACCCCGGGTTCATCCGCTTAACTTGAATGGTGCCGTTTTGAGCTGACATGAGTTCATGAACAAGCGCTAAGCCTATGCCAGTACCTTGTGTAGTGCGCGTTAACTCGCTGCCGCCACGGTAAAATAATTCGAAAATTTTATTCTCTTGCTCAACAGTTATACCTTGCCCATAGTCGCGAACTTCCAAGTGAAGTTGGTCTTTATGCGTCGGGTTTTGACTAAAAATGAAATCAATTTTTTGCCGAGTTTGGTCAGCTATTTCTTCTCGATTAAAAAACTTAATTGCATTATCAGTGATGTTGATGATGACCTGTGAAAAGGCATCGTTGTCCACAAGAACGTTAATTTTATCTGGCTGTTCAAAGGGTTGAGTTATCGATAGTTCAAAATCATTGGCCTCAAATAATGAAGAAACTTTTGAACGAATAATATCCTGCAAAATGCTGAGTTTGACGTATTGCAAATTCACACTTTGCTCCGGCTGATTAAGCGTAGCCAGCTGTAGAATATTGTCTATTAGGCGCGACAAGCGTTCGCTTTCACTGTGAATAAATTCATAATATTCAAGCTGGTGCTCTTGAGAGAGTAGGGTGCCCGTTTTCAGCATTTCGGAATACATGCGTATTGAAGTAAGTGGTGTTTTTAGCTCATGGCTAACCGATGACACAAAGTTAAGTCGCTGCTCGGCCAGTGTTAGTTGTTGCAATCCTATGCGATAAAAACCATAACATCCCACGACAATAGCCACGAGCAGTAATGCTATCAGGCCAAGGCCATAAACTGCTGTTGAAGAAAACGCGAGTTCTGATGTCACATAAGACAACTGATAATCCCCAAAGGGACGATTCAAACTACTACGAGTAATCTGCCATTGGTTATCCAATGTCGTTGATTGAGTTAAGCGAGTAGTAGTGACTTGATCTTGTTGGTTTTTATGAGAAAAAAGGTAGTTAAATGTTTTCTGTGTCGTATCTTGAAGCACGATATTAATTGGTTTGTTAAACTGCGTTATGTTGATTGTGTTCTTAATAATTGGGCTTAAAAACGCTAGTCTGTTGACTACATACCCTTGCATTTTTAGCTGACTATTTAATGAAACAACCCGATAAAAGATAAAGTAATCAGGTACATCGGTAATTAAAGTAAAGAGCTCTCTTTTTGCCATAACATCTGCTGAGTTTAACATGTCGACTTTTTGTGACTGATTAACGATGGCTTGCAGTTTTATCGCCAATGCTCGGCGAGTCATAAACGCTATGTCTTTTGAAGAGTTAACCGCTTGTTGATCATCAAGACTATTGAGTGGATAAGGCCAAACCGGGCTACTGAAATTGCCATCACTATCTGTTTGAAAATAACCAATCAATCCATTGGTATGTTGATATAAATCGGCGTTAGATAACGGTGATAACACCTGTGACAGCTGCTTGTTTATCGGGTTATAAAGGTGCTGATAATAGTTAAATTCACTGTACTTAATCGCATTGGGCAGCGTTCTTCGTTTAAACAAACGCTTGTTAATAGCCGCTGACATTTTATCGCTTTGCTGATGATATTGAGACCGTTGATCTTTTTCAAACTGTGCATAGGTCACCACTGAGATGATACACACAGGCAAAAACAACAACATGAAAAATGTCAGCGTGAATATTCGTAATCGTTTGATTCGTTGATGATAATTAAGCACCTGTTTATTATTTTTAAACAGCGCAACATTGTTTTTTAGCCAGTTAATAACTGATACCCCTCACCTCGAAACGTCACTAAATGTTGTGGCGATTTTGGGTCACTTTCAATCTTCTTTCTCAGTTTGGCAATGTGAATATCTACCGTGCGCGTATCCAAATGCTCTGTCGATTTGTAGTCCCACACCTCTTTCAATAGCTCTTCTCGAGAAACCGGTGCTGTCTTTTGATGTAGATAGCTCAAAATCGCCACTTCACGCCGCGTATATTTCAGTGCTTTGTCATACGACATGCCCGTTAACTGTTGCGTACACACATTTACATGACTGTTTATAGTCAACTTTGTGTCTGTGAGGGCCAGTCCTGAGCGTCTAATCAACGCCGATACCCGCAACACCAATTCTGATGTTGAGAAAGGTTTAGCCAAATAATCATCGGCGCCGAGTGTTAACCCATTAATGATATCTTGTTCGGCGTTTTTAGCCGTCAGCATCAATATTGGTTGTGTTTGAGAGCGTTGTCTAATGGCATTACAAATTTGAAAACCATCAATGGATGGTAACATCACATCTAAAATGACACAGGAAAATTGCTCAGTTAACGCGCGATCTAAACCTTGTTGGCCGTCGGTTTCACTCTCTACATTAAAACCATGAAAAACAAAGAGATCAGTTAAACCGCGTAAAATACTGGGTTCATCTTCAACAATTAAAAGTGTGGGTTTTGTCGTCATAGCTCGCCAATCGTAGTGAATTGCTCTGCGAGAATATACCAAAGATATGACCGACTCCAATGTAAACTTTTGTAAAACATTCGACCTGTTATTTTTACGTTGTGTGCCTACTTGCTCAATCGCTAAGTCCTTAAGATTAATGTAACTAAATTACAGGATTTCAACGATGTCTTATCTATTAAAATCACCTAACTCGACGCTTGTACAATCGCCACGTTTGCTCGTTGCAGCTATTGCACTAAGCTTTGGAATATCAAATGCCAACGCAGAAGTTTCAACAACAAATAATGCAGCTGTAGACACCTACAAGGCTGAATTTTTTACAACATTCTCCCCCCAAACGCTATATGACATGTTAGAAAAAACGCCGGGTGCTAACAGCATCATTGTAGCTATGAATAATGCAGAGCAAAGCCGAGGGTTTGGCTCTAGTGGCGACCAAATACTTATCAACAACAAACGAATATCCGGCAAAGAAAACAGCATTCAAAAAGAACTCACCAACATTCAAGCGAAAGATGTCGACTACATCGAGCTTATTAGAGGCACCCGTTCCGATCTAGATGTGCAAAGTAACGGCCTTATTATTAATGTTGTGCTTAAACAACATATTGAGTCGTCAGTGTTGTGGTCTTTGGGCAGTATCAAAGCAGAGGGAATAAGTGATAAGCCTGAGTTTTCAGTTGTTTATAGTGCCGCCCAAGGTGATTTAAAATATCGATTGGGAGTCAACCATAGTGTTAGCCCAACTAACTTGTGGATCATTGACTATTTTCACGCGCCTGATGACTCACTCACCGATACTAAAACAGGTAATCGTCACAACTGGTATCAACAAGACCAACTTACTGGAAAACTAGAATATAACCTGTCACCTCGCACAGCGCTGCAAGTTAGTGGGCTTTATGAAAAAAATTACATTGATGCGGAGTTTTTATTAGTTCACGACAAATGGAACGCCAATGAACAGGAGACCACAGTATTAGCTTTTGATAATGATAGAAAAAAATGGGAACTCAGCGGTGATATCAGTCATCAACTTGATGCTAAAAATAACCTTAAATTGCTATTTATCAGCAACGAATTAACAGCCACCGATGACTTGGCGCGTCTGTTTGTTGTAGATGGTAAGAACAGAACGCCCGATTATGAATTACCAAGGCATTACACCGCGACAGAAAACGTTTTACGCGGCAATTGGAAGCATCAACTAAACTCGCGCCACTCGTTCGATTCTGGACTAGAAATGGCGATAAACCGCCACGACGAGAATTTACAGTTTGATAGCCAATCCAACGCGCCTTATCTCTCAACCGAAATTAATGATATTGAAGAAAAACGATTTGAAACCTTTGTTCATTACAACTTTTCAATCTCATCGACACTTAACCTGCAAGCATCACTCATTCACGAGCGCTCTACCATGGACGTGGCCACCAACTACTCGCTCATCAGTGATACAACGACCCAAGCCAACAGCCAATCGTCACGAACGTTTAATTACTTTAAGCCGCGCCTAAATATTCGTTACGATCTCGACGATGTTTACCAAATGCGTTTTAACGTAGAGCGTACTGTTAGCCAATTGAATCTCGATGACTTTGTGCCGGGCTTTAATCGAGACGAAATTCGCCTTGAAGAAACTAATCCCAATTTAAAACCTGAAGTTCGTGATGAACTCTCATTTACTCTTGAAAAACAGTGGCTAACTTCAGAAGGGAGCTTAAGCTTAACGCCCTATTATCACCGCATTAGTGACCTAATTACCGAAATCCCACTCTCCAAACATTCTGGCGCAGGCAATATTGATAACGCGAAAGAGTACGGCCTTACGCTCAATACAAATTTCGACTTACGAGGCATAGGGCTAGAAAATACCTTAATTAGCCTTGGCCACACATGGCGACGCAGCCAAATGATTCATCCATTTACAGGCAAAAGTACTGATATTGAAAACCTCAGTGACAGTGATTGGAACCTAAAATTGGATCAAAACGACATACTTCCCGGGCTATCGTTTAGCGCTAACATCAGTCGTCAGAGCGACTACTACTATTCACGATTTGATTATCAAGCAAGCAGCCTGAGAGATTATGTAGGCGACGCATCGCTTGACTACAAAATTAATCAACACCTTAAAATACGGTTATTGGCAGAGAACTTATTTAATCGAAAATCGACGTTAGAACGTGTGCGTTATCCCGGTTTGTTCACCGACAATGAGCCATCGAGATTTGAACGCCGCACCTACGATCGCACCCGCCGTTATACATTGACACTAACGGGCCAGTTTTAATTTTTGTTGAATATATAAGGTCTACAATTTGATACGTTGTTGGTAGCAAACTGTAGACCTCTGGTTTTGAATAAATTACAAAATCGTCAACGTCAAAAACAAACGGCAACAACTTCTAATTCCTAATATTCGATGATTAAAATAGCTAGAATTTATCCCAATGTGGCTTGCCATTACCAAGCTTCTCAATCATAAAATCAAGAAAACAGCGTACTTTTTCAGGTAAATAATCACGTGCTGGGTAAATAGCATAGAGATTTTTACTTGGCATCTCATACTCTTGAAACAATGCGACTAATTGACCTTGCTGTATCGCAGGGCCTGCAATAAAAGTCGGTAATCTACCAACGCCCATATTGGCGCAAATCGCCTCTTTGAGCGCGGCGCTGTTATTTACGCGGTAGTTCCCAGACACTTTTATTTTATGTACATCGTCGTTTTTATCCGTGAATTGCCACACATTTTCATTGTTGGAATAACTATATAAAAGACAATTACATTCAGCTAATTGCGATGGGTGCTGTAGCGTCTTCGCATGTTGTGCATAAAATTCTGGTGCTACACAAACCACGCTATCTAATGACACTAATTGCCGTGCAATCAGCGTTGAATCGTTGAGATTATCAGCGCGAATAGCAAGGTCGTACCCTTCTTCAATAAGATTAATTGGCCGATCACCCAATGTCAGATCCACTTCAAGATCTGGATAGCACGCCATAAATTCATGAATAAATGAAACAAGATGCATCTGACCAATAGTCATTGGAAGTTGAATTTTTAACAATCCTTTTGGCGCATTCTGTAGCTCACTAACGGCGTCTTGTGCCTGCTGAGCGGCGCGATTTGCTTGGGATGCATATTGATAATAGCGCTCTCCAGCTTCCGTCAAACTGAGATGTCGCGTCGAACGATTAAATAATCTCGCGCCCAACTGTTGCTCTAATTGCGTGATGCGCTTGCTCACTGCTGACTTTGAAATGCCCAGCACACGAGCTGCACTTGAAAACCCCGCATTGTCCGCGACAGCAACAAAAACAGGTATTGCATTAAATGTATCCATTACCATCCTACCGTTAACTAAAACTCAACTCAGAGTCTACTGATTGCCATATTGTTTATCAAATGTGCTCGTTTACAGTATTACACCTCACAAGAAACTTAAAATAGTTAAACACAATGAGGTATCAATAATGCGATTAGAGCATGCAAATTTAGTGGTGAAAGACATTCAACCAACGCTTGAGTTCTTATTGGCTGCCTCACCAAACTGGCGAATTCGAGGTGAAGGGGAAGCAAGTTGGGGCAGTGCACAATTATCAACTCATCGACGATGGATTCACGTCGGCGATGACAACTACTACTTGACCTTAAATGATGGTGCAAATGGTGACATCAGAGATTCGACAGGCATTGAACCTGGTGTCGCTCATTTAGGTTTTGTTGTTGATAATTTGCAAGCGCTAATCGACCGTTTAGCTGACAAAGGTTTTGAGGTGGATATTACAGGTCGTACACATCCCTTTCGAAAAGCGGTGTATTACAACGACCCAGCAGGATTTCAGTTTGAATTTTTAGAATACACCAGCGATAACCCGACTGAAAAAAACATGTACGGCGGAGAGTCCGGCGATCTTAAGTACAAATAATTGATATTAAACAGCTAAATAAAACAGGAATATAAAATGAATCAACAAAACATCACAACATTAGTCCACAGCTTATACCAAGCCGTAGATAATAAAGACCTCGATTTTCTAGAGAATAACCTAACCTCGCAGGCTCGCTTTCGATTGGGTAATTTTCCTGAAGTTGTAGGCATAAAAAACATCTTAGAAGGCAATAAACAGTTTTTCACAAGCATCGAATCAATGTCACATACCATTGAAGATATCATCCTAGCGCCAAATGATTCATCCATTATCAAAGTATGTTGACATGGCGTAGTCGACTACATCAGATTAGACGGCAGCGGGCATAGTGCAATGTTTTCAACGGTGTTAACCATCGACGATGGGCTAATTAGCGATTACCTCGTTTTTGCCGATATATCAGGCCTATAGCGAATTAACACCACATCAATGAGTCGCTCAAGTGAGTGGCTCATCAACCTTGTTTGCTAGAAAAAATCACTGACATTGCGCAACCACAGAAATTTCCACAGGCACGTTTAACGGCAAGCTCGTACAGCCAACACCGCACCACATATTCAGATGTTTTACGATACGGTGGTTAGTCAGTATGAGGCTGGTTAGAAAGTTAATTGATA
>MPDF01000067.1 GCA_001874365.1 Gammaproteobacteria bacterium MedPE
GAGGCGATTGCTCAATTTGTTGCCAAGTCACTTTTTCATCTGAATTTACATCACTGACCTCACAAGGTGAGCGCCAACTCTCATCAAAGCTAACTTGTGGCAGATTTCCCGTTTCATTTTGACAGGCTTTGCTATAATCCTGTGCAAATTGCGCTAATGCTTGTGCAGTATCACTCATTTAATTCTCTAATCGATATTTGGAAAACATTTATGACTGAGCCATCATCTCAATATGATAATGCCCCAGAACTTCAATCTCTTAGCCTAGGCAAAGAGACTCAGTATGATAACAGCTTCGATGCAAAACTGTTACAAGGTGTACCTCGTTCTTTAAATCGCAATGGATTAGCGCTTGGTGATAACCTTCCTTTCAGCGGTGTCGATATCTGGACTGGCTATGAGCTTTCTTGGCTCAATAGCAAAGGAAAACCTGTGGTAGCGATGGCTAGTTTCACATTTAGCTTCGACAGCGTTAATCTGGTCGAATCAAAGTCATTTAAACTCTACCTCAACAGTTTTAATCAACAGCGATTTTCAGATGAGAACCACGTCCTTCAACAATTGGAAAAAGACTTAGCCCAATGTGCACAAGGCGCGGTTAGCGTTGAACTGATATTAGCCAAGGATTTCTCATCTCAGCAGATCGTGGCCCCTCGAGGCGATTGTATTGACGAACTGGATATTGAAATTAATGATTTTGAATTTTCTCGAGATCATCTCAAGGATGCAACGTCTGATGAGCATGTTTCACAAATGATTCATTCAAACCTATTGAAGTCGAACTGTTTAATCACCAATCAGCCAGATTGGGGAACCGTTGAAATAAATTATGTTGGTCCAAAGATAGATCATGAATCTTTGCTACGTTATTTAATTTCATTTAGACAACATAACGAATTCCATGAGCAATGTGTAGAGCGTATCTTTAGTGATTTAATGGCGCTATGTCATTGTGAGAAACTCACGGTGTATGCACGTTATACACGCCGTGGTGGTCTTGATATCAACCCATTTCGAAGTAACTTCGAATCTGCTCCCGCTAATATTCGTCAAGCCAGACAATAAGGCAATAAAAAACGGCGCATTATTAAGCGCCGTTTTTTCGTTATCCTGCTCTAACTAAGCAAAGGTAGCTCTTGCTGCCGCTAATTCATCATTAAAAATATCACTTGATAAATCGCTCATGCTATTGATTAAACCTTTATCAATAAATGGAGCAATTACATCACCACAATCAGAAAGATTCGCTTCGTTTGCTTGGCATAACACCGCCAAACGAACAAAATCTAAGTAACTAATTTCGTCTGTTTGATAATCATTGCTTGCATAATAATGTACAGATTCAGCCATATCATCGCTAAAGTTCCACGCTTTAACAATCGATAAACCAATATGGTTATGTAAATCAGATATCGCGCGCTCTAAGAATTCTGGCTCAGCAAATACATCTGGGTATCCATCAGCTTCAGTTAAAATCGGTAAAGTACCGATATTATGCAGTAATGCTGATAGAGATAACGTATCAATTTGCAATGACGTATGTTTGTTTTCTTCTTTATGCACGGCAAATAAGGCCATCGCATAAGCAGCAACTTCCGTTGAACGTTTCCATGTTTTCGCTAGATAAGTCGCAATAAGCTCATTATTAGAAACGAACAATTGTTCCATCGCTAACGCCATTACAATATTTTTAATTTGACGCATACCGATTCGAGTAACTGCTGCTTGTAGGTTTTCGACACGAACAGCGCGGCTATAATGTGCAGTATTAGCAATGCGAATTAATCGCGCCGATAATGCCGCGTCTTGTGCGATAATAGCAGCAATATCGTTGAGGTTTGTATCTGGATCAGCAACAGCTTCTCTCACTTTCATTGCTATTTTAGGGAGAGTTGGTAGGACTAAAGCATCGCTTTTTAGTTTTTCATTTAATATAGTTCGTAATGCATTGGCAGTAGACATAAATCTTCGGTTCCATTTCCAATTTTATAAAAATACTGCATTAATTTCATAAAGTAAGAGGCAGTGTTACAGCTCGAATGTAGTAGCTTTAATAATATATACTCCTAATTTAATACAAATGCTACGTATTTTTGCGTATTAAGGCAAATCACAATATGAATCAAATAATCACCAATAACCTTCAGCAAATTGTTGGCTTAGGCAACCCTAAAAGTAAGATTTGCTTTCATTTACCCAATGCACCAATTGTCGGCGAAATGGGTTATAAAATAGATGATTTAGTGGCGATTAACGGAAATCACTGGCGAAAGATTTTTGTCATTATTGCCAAGTTATGCAGTGATAACATCAGTTGGCAGCAATATCGCAGCGAAGACCTCATTAATGAGGTTTACATTAATTTTGAAAACAAACTCAATGATCACGCTATTTGCCAATATATTTGTGGAAAAAACCATAGTGAGTCGTTTGAACTCAATAACGATCATCAACAATGGGAAATCATTAATCACGCCTATGATGTGAACTACCATAAAACGACGACAGGACGACATATCATATTGACGCCCTATCTTGACTATCGCCAATTTCCGAATTTATTGATTGAAGAAGTGAGAAATTATTTATTAGGCGACTGTTCAAGTGATTCTTCAGGCACTAAAGTTTCTTGAGCTGCTAATTTAGCACGTTCAGCTTTACTGATGTATTTGGGTTTACTATTAGGCGCAAGTTTTGCATTTTTCTTCTTTTGCTTTTTCTCAAGAATTGTCTTGATTTTCTTTTTACGGTTCATGGTGCAATATCGATAAGGGGATGGCAGCTAAGTTTAACTGATGTCAGTGTCAATGACAAAAAGTCAATAAAAAAGCCGCTTTCAATAATGAAAACGGCTTGATATTCCATTACATGGCGCTAACTATCACCGTTAAACTGCCCTGCTTTCGCTAATGCACAAGCTTCAACTGATAAAATGTCTGCATACCCTTGAGAGCTTTCAGGGTTTAGACCATCACTTGCTTCCATCGAACTGTCTTCTTCGTTATATAAAGACGCATCGATATTTCTCATTGATAAGAAGAAAACATTGCCTTTATAAAGACCGAGCTTCACGCTTCCAGTGGCACTTGCCGTTAATACATTAACGCCTTGAACAGCCGCTTTAGTCGCTATATCAAAACCACGGCCATCGTAAAACTGATCGCTAATCGTTTTACTTAAGCTGTCATAAAGCGCTGTTGCACGTCGATCTAGCGTGGCCTGCAGAATATTTTGTAACCCCTGACTCAACAGCTCCATTCCCGGTGCTTCATAAACACCACGGCTTTTAGTACCAATAATTCTATTTTCTAACGCATTTGACATACCAATGCCGTTTCGACCACCGACCGTATTTGCCAATGTCATCATATCAAAAGGATTTAATGTCTCTCCATTGAAAGCGACGGCTTCACCCGCAACGTAATCGATAGTGACTTCTTCAACCGCTTCTGGTGCATTTTGCGGCCATACCCCCATTGTCGGTTCAACGATTAACATGGAGGTTTCCAAGCTCTCCAGATCTTCTGCTTCGTGGGACAAGCCAGCCAAATTGGCATCCGTTGAATATTTTTTCTTCATACCGATGACGGCAGGAATATCGAACTGAGCCAAATAGTCAGCCATTTCACTGCGGCCTGGGAACTGTTCCAGTAAATCAGCGTCACGCCACGGCGCATAAACGTCCATTTCTGGCGCTAAAGAACGCGTATAACGCTCGAAACGCATTTGATCGTTGCCACGGCCAGTTGCGCCATGAGCAAGAATGTTAACATCACGTGCCTTCATGGCTTTAACTAACCCCTGCACAGTGACTGCGCGCGCGATACCCGTTGTATTCCAATAACCCCCATCATAGGTCGCATTCGCCTTGATTGCTGCAAAACAGGCATCTGCCATCTCTGCTTTTAAATCAACCAGCACCGTTTCTGCGCCACAAGGCGCCATTTTTCGAATTACGTTCTTAATATCGTCTTCATCGGGTTGCGCCAAGTCTGCTGAAAAACAGATAACGTTGATGTCTTCTTCCATTAAACGCTTAGTCACGGTTTTGCTGTCAAGGCCACCTGAAACACAAACACCAACCGTTTTACCTTTTAAATTCGATAATTTCATTCTCTTCTCACAAATTTGACGAATTATTCAATTCGCTTTTAACCAACATTAGACTAGCTAACTAATAACATTAGCTTAATGCCTCTAAATATAATCCAAGCAATGAACTCACACAAGAACAAAATGAATATTTATGTTGTATTTTTGAATTTTTATTTAATTGATGCATCACTACCAATCTGCTATAAATTGATTTATATCAATTTCAGTTGAAACTGTGGGAGACTTACGTTGTACAAGCATTAAGCCATCACTAAACTATGCGACCCTAATTCTAATAAGGTTTATGTTAGTGTCTTTCGTTCCTGAATTATTATGCCCAGCGGGTAGCTTAAAAAACATGCGATATGCATTCGCTTATGGTGCTGATGCCGTCTACGCTGGTCAGCCACGTTATAGTTTGCGTGTGCGAAACAATGAATTCAATTTAGAAAACTTAGCGATTGGCATCAAAGAAGCCCATCAACTGGGCAAAAAGTTTTATGTGGTGAGTAATATTGCACCTCACAATAGTAAATTAAAAACTTACATTCGCGATTTAAAACCTGTCGTCGACTTAAACCCAGACGCATTAATCATGTCTGATCCTGGGCTCATCATGTTAGTAAGAGAAGCCTTCCCTGACTTGCCTATTCATTTGTCAGTTCAAGCGAATGCGGTTAACTGGGCGACCGTGAAGTTCTGGGGAACTCAAGGCATTGAGCGCGTTATCTTATCTCGTGAACTATCAGTTGATGAAATAAAAGAAATTCGCGAAGCGGTGCCTAACATGGAATTGGAAGTCTTTGTTCACGGTGCACTATGTATGGCGTATTCAGGCCGTTGTTTATTATCTGGCTATATTAATAAGCGTGATCCGAATCAAGGTACCTGCACCAATGCGTGCCGCTGGAAATATGGTGTTCACGACGCCACAGAAAATGAAACCGGCGATGTTGTGGCCTCTGCACCAAAAGAACTACCACAGCCAATAGTTGTTGAACCGACGTTAGGCGAAGGTGATACCACAGACAATATCTACTTGTTGCAAGAACCTAATCGTCCGGGCGAATACATGCCAGCTTTTGAAGATGAGCATGGCACATACATCATGAACTCCAAAGATTTACGCGCTGTCGAAATGGTGGAGCCACTCACTAAAATGGGGGTTCATTCATTAAAAATTGAAGGCAGAACTAAATCATTTTATTACTGCGCTAAAACGGCTCAAGTTTATCGCCGTGCTATTGATGATGCAGCAGCTGGCAAACCGTACGATCCAGCACTTAGCTCGTCACTCGACCATCTTGCACACCGTGGCTACACTGAAGGTTTTTTACGTCGTCACACGCATGACAAATATCAAAACTATGATTACGGTCATTCAGTGTCAGATAGTGCGCAATTTGTTGGTGAAATCATAGAACGTAATGACAATGGCCATGCAGTCATTGATGTCAAAAACAAATTTATGGTCGGCGATACCTTAGAATTAATGACACCACAAGGTAATATCATTTTCGAGCTTAACGAGATGCGCAATAAAAAAGGGGAACTCACTGACGTTGCACCGGGATCTGGTCATATCGTGTCAATTCCGGTCGCTGAACATATTGATTTAACCTATGCCTTACTCATGCGCTATTTACCGCAAGATACGTCAACTAGGGGCTAATTAATGGCGTTAAAAATCCTCAACAATTGTATTAACTGCGATATGTGCGAGCCGGAATGTCCGAACCAAGCAATTAGCTACGGTGAGGTTATTTATGAAATCGATTCTGCGCTCTGTACTGAATGCATTGGTCATTATGATAAACCGACCTGTATTGCGGTCTGTCCAATTGATTGTATTGAAGTTGATCCACAACATGTTGAATCCAAAGACACTCTTTATGACAAGTACGTGACAATACACCACAGTGACCTTCTGTAAATCATCAGAAAAATTCGAATTTTATCGTTTAAATTACTGATATTGTGAATGATGTTTACTTTTTAAAATATTGCGCTAGAATCAATATGCTTGTTATTTAGGCAGTTTATTGAAATAGCCATCAGTACTAACGAAAATAAATCATTGTCATTGGTATGAAATAGCAAGTTTGGGTAGCGCAGCGGTTGCCTATCCGAATCAAAATAAGAAAATGGAGAATAGCTATTATGGCTACAACGACAGGTCGCGTTAAATGGTTTAATGAAAAGAAAGGCTTCGGCTTCATCGAACGTTCAGGCGGCTCAGATGTATTTGTTCACTTTAGAGCAATTCAAGGCGATGGGTTTAAAACGCTTGCCGATGGTCAAGAAGTACAGTTTGAAGTTGAAGACGGACCCAAAGGCCCACAAGCACTTAACGTCACTGCGCTGTAGAAGATTCTAGTTTATAACTAATCTTCATGAATAGGCTGCCTCTTCGGCGGCCTTATTTTTTGTCAAAAATTAAGTGTGTCAACTTATCCAATTACGGTTTATTAAGTTGACTTTTTCTACCAAAAACCTACAATTTAGCGCTTTTTGTTGGCTTTATTCCCAACAATACATCAATGGCACTGCGTCAAGTGCTTACTTGGTACTACCACCTTAATAAAAGATACTAAACATGCTCAAGCTACACATTAATAAAGTAGTTAGCCTCAAAGCTGACATACTATCGGGCCTTACGGTTGCCCTTGCCCTTGTGCCAGAAGCCGTCGCATTTGCCTTTGTGGCAAATGTCGATCCTATCGTCGGCCTTTACGCCGCCTTTATGGTCGGTTTAATCACTGCAATTTTTGGTGGTCGTCCAGGCATGATTTCAGGTGCAACAGGTGCCATGGCTGTTGTCATGGTGTCATTAGTACTTGAGCATAGCGTGCAATATCTCTTTGCAGCAGTTTTACTCACAGGTATCCTGCAGATTTTATTTGGCGTATTTAGACTTGGTAAGTTCATTCGAATGGTGCCACATCCAGTAATGCTAGGCTTTGTAAACGGTTTAGCCATTGTTATCTTCCTTGCCCAATTAGGCCAATTTAAGGTCGCTGATGAAAACGGTGTCATGCAATGGATGCAAGGGGAGATGCTTTACACCATGTTAGGGCTTATCGCGTTAACGATGGCCATTATCCACTTTTTACCTAAGTTGACATCCGCTGTGCCTTCTGCGCTTGTTGCAATTGTTGTTGTATCTCTAGCCGTTGTGGGCTTAGACATTGAAACAAAAGTTGTGGGTGACGTCGCTTCTATTGCAGGTGAACTACCAAGCTTTATGATTCCTGATGTACCATTTACTTGGGAAACATTGGCCATTATTTTCCCGTACTCGCTAATTCTTGCAGCCATCGGCTTGATTGAATCATTGTTAACACTGACACTAATTGACGAGTTAACACAAACCCGTGGTCAAAGTAATAAAGAATGTGTCGCACAAGGGCTTGCAAATACTACTAATGGATTCTTTGGCGGAATGGGCGGTTGTGCAATGATTGGTCAATCGATGATCAACGTAAATTCTGGCGGTCGCGGTCGTGCATCAGGTATCACAGCGGCATTAGCATTACTGGGCTTTATCTTATTTGCATCTGGCTTAATCGAGCAAATTCCATTAGCTGCGTTAATCGGTGTGATGTTTATTGTTGTTATAGCAACCTTTGAGTGGTCTAGCTTCCGTGCACTTAAAAAGATCCCTAAATCTGACGCGTTTATCCTAATCCTCGTTTCAGGTGTAACCGTAGCGACGGATCTTGCTATTGCAGTTATTGTTGGTGTTATCGTTTCGGCGCTTGTTTTTGCTTGGGAACACGCTAAACACGTCATTGTGAAACGTTCAACCGATGACAATGGCTCAACCGTTTATGAAGTCGAAGGCCCATTATTCTTTGGTGCCATCAGCAACTTCAAGTCACAATTCCAAGTGAATGATGATGCGGGCGACGTAATTATCGATTTCCAAAATTCTCGTGTCTATGACCATTCAGGCATCGAAGCCATTGATGGATTGGCTGAGCGTTATGCACAAGCCGGTAAAAAGTTACACTTACGTCACCTAAGCCCTGAATGTAAAGAGCTATTTACCAAGGCAAGTGATTGTGTAGAGCTCAATGTTATGGAAGATCCTAATTATCATATTGCTAGCGATAAATTATCCTAGTTAACAGTGGATAAGAAAAAGCCAGCTTAATCGCTGGCTTTTTTGTGATATTAATTATGCTAAATAGTCAGTTAAAATCTGAGTTACTTATCGTTGTTGAGCGATGTTATCGCACTGCCGAACAATGCCTAGGCCGACAATTTCCTAGGCCAGAAGTGTTATTCAATCAACGTGGAAAAATCGCTGGTTGCGCTCTGCTGCAAAAAAATATGCTCAAGTTTCACCCCAAAATATATGAACAAAATAAAGCACACTTCCTTGAGCATGTCGTGCCTCATGAAATTGCCCATTTATTAGTGTGGCAAGTATTTGGTAAGACTGCGCCCCATGGTCGCCAATGGCAGCACATGATGGTTAATGTATTTAACGTCCCGCCCAGCCGAACTCATCAATATAATGTCGACGACATTGGTATCAAACACATAACTTATCGCTGCGACTGCGGTGATATAAAGTTAACTATGCGCCGCCATAATAACGTTTTAAAAGGAACGATTTACCGCTGCAAAACATGTCGTCAAAACTTAATGATTGCATAGCACCGATAACCAACCCTATCGATACTATGTCTTGCGCCTATCAGTGTAATAAACTGTAAAGTCGTCGGCGAGATGCAGACGCCAATGCGTCACCGTCAGGTAACGCGGCCACAATATCAAGATAACGTTTCTTCGCATCATCAAAATTTAAATCGATAGTCAGAATTTCAAACAACAAATCTAACGCATCGCTACTGCGATTTGCTTGGCTATAACTCACTGCCAATTCAAGTTTTACTGACTTATCATCGGGTGCTTGGGCGAGTTTTTGTTCTAATGCCGTAATTTCGGGGGATTGCCCAGCTTGTTGCGCGAGTTCTAATAGCGAAATAAGACGTTGATAACTTGCATTTTTGTCTTCTAAGGCGAAACTTTCCAATAAGGTTTGAGCATTCTCTAACTGCCCAGCCTTGATTAATACTTCACTGTAACAAAGCTTGATGTCAATACGCTCAGGATCAAGTTCATACGCTTGCTTAATTAAAGAAAACGCCGCATTAATATCACCTGCTTCATCCAGTAAAATCGCATTTGCTTGCAGAAGCATGTCATCTTCAGGCTTTGGCAAATATTTAAATAGCAGCTCTTTAATTTGAGGTAATGGGGTGACGCCTGTTAGGCCGTCAAGCGGCTTCCCAGCACGAATAAGTACCAACGTTGGCACTGACGACACACCGAATTGCTGGGTTATTTGGGGCTGTTCATCACAATTGACACGAGCTAAGACAATCGCCTCACCTAACTCATTAGCCAAACTCACTAAATCATGGGACATACCCTTTCCCGCTTCGTCACGGGGAGAATATAATTCAACAACAATCAACTGCTCTGGCGATTGCTCTATTAAAACGGATTGAAAGTTTTCGACGGTTAGTTCAATAATGTTCGACATGCGTATGCTCATTAAAATAGGTTTAGTTATATTTATGGGCAAATCACTATTTTTCAAGCGATATTTTATACCCAAGCCACTTAAAGATGCATTTTTCAGAGTTCGGGTAGGAATCGAATACAAGGCATGATTTATAATTAATGGTTATTCTCGGCAATAAGCTCCAACATTGCCCTAATGTTTCACATCACAGCTACGCGAACTTCCTTGCATCGCAGATACATGGTTTCTCTTCACGCTGAAGACCTGATTATGAATCATAACGCGGTAGTCGCTTTCTACCACTTACGTTAAACAAGAAGCCCAAAGGGCAAGGCTATAAGCGACCAACCGGCAACTGCTCCTGCGTTGCTCTAGCTCCGGTATCCATACCGTCGTACGTTGTTATAACATGGATGTAGAACATTAGGATAACGCAGGAGCAGTTATCGGGAATGACTTAACGACACATCTTATGCCTAGTATTTGGCGCGCTTCTCGACTTGCTGAAATCAAGCATCTTCATGTAGCTTGGGTATTAATGACCTGCTATGATAGCCAATATCTTTTAGAATAATTACTTTAAACATTGATATGAATTTATACTTACGCCTTTTCTATTTGCTACTATGGGAAATTCCCCGTAACAAGATCCGCCAGTCAATACTCGCTACTAGCAAGTACCAATTTCGCGTGTTGCCGCTAGATGTCGATATCAATGCTCACCTGACAAATTCTCGTTATTTAGCGTTAATGGATCTGGCGCGTACTAAGATGATGTCAGATAGTGGTGTATTTAAAAAAGTACTCAAACAGAAATGGTTGCCAGTCGTTAGCTCCACTGAAATCACTTTTATTAAAGATGTTCGCCCTTGGAAAAAGTGTACTATTGAATCAAAAATAGTGTGTTGGGATGAAAAATATTTCTATATGGAACAACGTTTTGTCAGCGGTGATACAGTCCATGCTATCGCTCACTTACGTGGATTATTTGTTCATAAGCGCAAGCCCGTTGCCAGCCAAAAATTGATGGAGTTGGCAGGAGAAACGGACATCGTTTCCCCAGCACCGCCAGCGCATATTAGCCACTGGCAATCGTTGTTAACTGCGAAAAAGAACGCTGGTTAGTGTTTCTCTGCCAACACAACATCAATATGACTTGCGATCTTTTTAAGGTCGCTAGCTTTAAATAATTGCCTGCTAAGCACTAATTCCTGTCCTTGGTTATTGACCAGTAATAATCCATCATCATCGTTATTCGAGCGCTGCAAATCAAGTTGATAGATGTCTAATGTTATGTCACCGCCAAATTCAGTCGACTGATTAATAAGGTTGTTATTTATTGACACTTGATTAAACCACGGTGAAAAAAGTGACATTATTGCTTTTAACAACACAACAATAGCAACAATAAATGACGTAGCGACTAACGTTTGCTCATCATGCCCAAAGGGATTAATGACAGCATAAATAATCTGGCCAATTAAAAACGGTATGATGATATAAAATGTGGTTTTATGGATTTGCGGCTTCACGATGAATGTCATCAATATTCCTTTATGTTTAGTTCTTGATTGTGCTCTAGTTTTCGTATTATTTTAATTTCATGTGGGGCTGACTTGCAGGCAGCGGATAAAATCCGAGTTTTTCATAGAAACCGACCTTGCCTTCGCTTGGCCATAAATTCACACTATCTAGGCTTAACTCGCGACAAAATGCAGTTATTTCATCCATTATTTGGCTAGCTATCCCCCGTTTTTGATATTCAGATTTCGTAATCACATCGACAATAAATGCGTATCTCACATAATCTGTAATCACTCGCCCTATTCCCATTACGCTACCGTCAGTATCACGGGCAACAAACCATTCACTCGGTGCAACTACTGAGCGTTCCATTTGTTGTGTGTCAGGGCTTTCTATCCAACCAGCACGCTGATACATATCACTGAGCTCTTGTGCTGACGGCGCATTTCGGACAATATTCATCGGCTAATCCTTTACTAATCTCATCAAATTGACACCGCCTAATTCAGTGGTAAAACCAAGTTTCGAATAAAAGAGGGCTAATTCTGGCAAGCAATACAATTCAATATGTTGAACATTTTTAAGCACAGGATGGCCTTTCACTAAATCAATTAACTGCAAACCCAATTTTTTACCGCGCTGAGACTGACAGACTATAACATCGAATAATATCGCTTTGAAAATACCGTCAGTAATAACACGTGTAAACCCCACTAGACGCTCATTGTCATCCAGTAATCCAATACAAACCTGCGAGCCGTTAACACACGCATCTGTTTGTTCAATCGAGCGCTCATTGGCCCACCAAACGGTTTGATACAACTGATGCAGTTGCACTATATGCTGCGGTGAAAAATCGTAGATAACTCGTGTCATGCCGTTAACCCCTTTTAAATTAAATGCTATTGATTAAACTGACGCTCACATGGAATACCGTCGTGATCACCATCCATCTTAGTATCAGGACAGTTTTTTAAGAAAAACATCGCCTCTTCAAAAGAATCCATTTGCGAACATAATTGGCGACCATCACAACGAAAACTCGATTGAGTCAATAATTTCGCCTTTTCTAATGTTTCCATCGCCGAGCTATTCAATATTTGTTCAGCGACACCATTGACTTTCTGTTTCACCTCATCGTTTTGACTATTGTAAAATTGCCAACCACCAGCAGCAATCAAAATTAACATTATAAACTTCTTCACAAACACCCTTTTTATATCTAAATAATCCTATAAGATGCTGTTAATTTAGAATATTTTCGTAAGACATACAACAAGTATAACTATCTAACAGGCATAAAAAAAGCGAATCTAAGATTCGCTTTTTAACGACAATTTTACGATTATTCGAAGAATTCTTCGTCATCGTCCTCATCACCATGAACTACGCCATCTTCATCGATGAAATAAGTACCCCAACCATCATATTGAATCTGGTTTTTAAAGGCTAACCGAATCAATGCTTCAGTGTCTTTATCTAGACGTTCTACTTCAAGCTTGTGATCAATAGTCGCATCAAAACAATAAATAATCGCGCCATCGTCTAACTCAAGTTCTTCAGCATCAGATACTTCAAAACCAAGTTTAAATGCATCAACAGCTGCTTTCTCTAGTTTATCGAAATTAGCACATGATAAATGATGCTCGATTGGGTATTCAGCATCAGGATTACTGCCATCTGCTAGAATACTTGAAACAATCTCACGATTATCAGCTTTCTGATGTTCAATTTCTTTTTCTACCGACACGTTTTCTACAGACATAGTCATTCTCTAATAATTTGCTGGGTGCATTATAACCCGAAAATTAGGCTCAATTGCACCATCAAGCAGTCTTTTTGTTAAGTTCATTCACTTCATCATCAAGTTCATTGAGCTTTTGTTGCATATTACTGTGAGCTGTCTTGGACCACTCTCTCACATTTTCTTTGCTCATCTGAGCAACAGGCATTGGCGGTAAACTCTCAATGATTAACGAACCATTATTCCAACGATTAAGACTAATGTTCTCTGAACTACTCATTACCACCGGAATAACATCAACGTTTGCTTGTATTGCCGTATGAAAAGCACCAGTTTTAAATGGTAATAATCCACGTCCCCGGCTACGAGTTCCCTCAGGAAATATCCATACAGATAAACCACCTTCAAGCATTTTCTCAGCAGTTTGTGCAATTGTACCAGCCGCTTTTGTCTTATTTTTCCGATCAATAAGAATATTGCCACTAAGCCAATACAATTGCCCAAAAAAAGGCACCCAAATTAAACTTTTCTTACCAAGACTCACCACGCCCCGAGTTACACCAGCGCAAATAGTAACAACATCAAAGTTGTTTTGGTGATTAGCAATAATCACTTTAGAACTAGTGGTTAAATCTTTAGGAATACGAACAATAAGTTTTATGCCAAATAACGGTGCGAACTTCGACAACATTTGCGCCATTAAGTAGGTATTATTGCGATGAAACGGACGTAATAAACAAATAAAAATCCCGCCAATACATGCAAGTATTATTAACGGAAGTAAAAAAATGACACGAAGAACAGCAATCATTAGCGCCCTAATCTCTCGAGGAATATAAATTTGCGCGTATTATGCGAAATTGACGTACAAATGTATACACCTGTACGCTCAATCATTATTTTATGTGGTTAGGCTCACTCTAACGAGTCTTCTAGTAATACATAAATAGGGTGGCTAAACAAACAAAAAAGCTTGCCATTACAACCGAAAACAATAGCTTACGCTCGACTATCTGTTTGAAAGGGAATTGAATCAAATAGGCACCAAAAAACATCCAATAGGTACGCCATAAACTACCAACAAACACGCTGACGCCGTTTGCGTCTAGCGGCTGATCAATTGTCAGATATCGAATAACAAAAAAGCCAGTTTGAGACAACGACAGTAAACCAAATACCACCATAAAAGCAGCAATGGTTAAACGGATGAACCGTTCATTCTTTTTCATAATATTTCCAAAAAAAGGCAAACAGTTATTCTGTTTGCCCTATTAAACCTTAAACGACTGCACATCAGCCGAATTAGAAAATCAAACCTTTCTTATTAACTTTAGACGTATCAACACGCGTTGGTGTTGCCTTACCATCAACCAAATTCTGACTCGCAATGGCAATAGACTTAATGACTTTAGTCATTGACGCTAAATCAAGGCTCGCAACGTCATCTGATGCTTTATGATAATGCTTGTCTTTATCTAATTGAGTCGATGAAAAACTATGTGCAGGCACACCTAAACGCGCTAACGTCGCGTTATCTGAGCGGTAAAATAGACGTTGCTCAGGATATGGATCAGGGTGAACTTCAGTATTCATTGCTTTTAACGATTCATTCATTAAAGTGCCAAGATTAGACCGTTCAAAACCTGTCATCCAAAAGGTTCCAGCACCAAATTTAGACGGCTTACCAATCATTTCAATATTAACCATCGCCACGATATTGTTGCTGTCTATATGATTCGAGAAATATTTAGAACCATAGCCACCAATCTCTTCTGCTGTAAACGCTGAGAAAATAAGTGTACGTTGATTATCGCCTTGGTCACGGTAATATTGTGCTAAGTTCATAATCGCCGTAGTACCGGATGCATCATCATCAGCACCGTTGTAAATTTTGTCGCCTTCCGCTTGTTCATCAACACCTAAATGATCGTAATGGGCAGAAAATAAAACAACTTCTTTTGATTTACCCGGTAATACACCAACGACATTCGACAATGACTGCGTCTTAATAGTATTAGTAACATTGACCGCAATAGACTTAACATCGGTAATCGCAGTAACAACCATCACCAACGTATTATTAGTATTGATTTCAAATTTATTTAACCCACCACCAAAGTATGCTTGATAACGTTTAAACATTCCTTCGTGAGCAGGATCAATCACCACAAGGTTACTGCCGCCGCGTTGGTTTAGTTCACCTACTTTTTCGCGAAAATCATCATCTTTTCCAATAACAGTTAACGCAACTGATGTTGAATCATCCCAGTTCAACGTTTCATTGCCCGTCGCAACAGCAACCATCTCAGCGCTAATGGCTTCACCGTTTAAATTAACGGCAACAGACTCAGGCTTAACATTATAAAGTGAGAAATCCTGTTCATAACTTGTCGCGCCATCTAACGGAACTAAGCCAGCTTCTTTAAAACGTTTACCGATAAATTCTGCGGCTTTAGTAATACCAGGCGTGAAGGTTCCACGACCTTCTAGCTCATCAGATGCCAGGTAGGTCACGTCGTTAGTTACTGTTTGAAGGTTAATCTCTGGCACTTTTTTAACAGCTTCTTGCTTAACAGCATCTTTGCTACTGTCATTACAAGCGACTTGTGTAGCAGCTAACAAAATAGCCAATGGAATGATTTTTTTCATTATTCTTCTTCTTTAATTAGACTGGAAATCAGCGACGTTTCAGTTTATCGCCACGACTCAAATAAAACTGCAGCTAATATATCGCCATCACAAAGGATGAGCAAACCAATCTCTCCTATTTTTATCGCAAATAGGCAATTTAGCCGTTTTCAGAGCCCAGACTATCAATAGCGATATCGATTTGCGATAATTCGCCTTTAATTTTTTTAACACTGAGCACCTGTGATAACTAATAAAATATTCATTATTGGCCTCCCAAGAACGGCTACAACAAGTGTTTGCAAAGCGCTTGTCGAGCTTGGTTTTACAACAGCTCACACTGCTTATATTCAAAAAGCGTTCGACGAGGCACAAGTCATCGCAGACACGCCGATTTTCTGCGATTATCAAGTACTGGATCAGCACTACCCAAACAGTAAGTTTATTCACCTAGCTCGTGACATGGATGCTTGGGTGCCATCAATTCGTCAATTATTGCAACGGATGTTGCATAACCTACAACGCACCGACGGCGGTTTTAACCCTTATTTACGTCGCTGTTATCATGATACTTTTAGTCCGCTAACTGCTGACAACATCAATAGTGATGAATTCTTAGTCAGCTGTTATGATCGCCACCTAACCGCTATCAAAACATACTTTAAAAGTAGACCAAACGACTTGATAAGCATTGATGTGAGTCAC
>MPDF01000068.1 GCA_001874365.1 Gammaproteobacteria bacterium MedPE
CGTGACCTCGACCTTGGCAAGGTCGCGCTCTACCAGCTGAGCTAAAGTCGCATTTGATTTTAAAATCTTTAAGAAGTTTGGAGCGTCTTTCGAGGTCTTTTAACTAGTTGACCTAGATTTTAGCTTATCCAATAATTTATCTGAAAAATCAGTTGTAAATATTGGAGCGACTTACGAGGTTCGAACTCGTGACCTCGACCTTGGCAAGGTCGCGCTCTACCAGCTGAGCTAAAGTCGCATTTCAATTCTTAACACTTACTTGGCTGGCTTGCTAAGTAAGTGAAGCGCATTATAGAGTGATTTGCAGACCCTGCAAGTACTTTTTAATAAAATCTTGCTAAGTGTCTAATTTTTGCCTAATTGCTTATGCAGTCGCTGTCTCGTCGCTTTTAATAAAGTGCTTGCGGTAATATTTCAACTCTTCAATAGACTCTAAAATATCATCAAGGGCTAAATGAGCGCCTTTTTTCTTAAAGCCTTTGAGCATTTGTGGATCCCAGCGTTTTGCCAACTCTTTTAATGTACTGACATCGATGCTGCGATAGTGGAAGTATGCATCAAGTTGGGGCATGTGACGGACTAAAAAACGACGATCTTGACCAATAGTATTACCGCACAATGGTGAAACACCGGCATCGACCCAAGGCTCTAAAAAAGCAATAGTTTGTTCTACGGCGTCGTTTTCAGACACATTACTTGCTTGAACACGCTTTACTAGGCCTGAAGCATTGTGATGGGTCGTATTCCATTCATCCATGGCATCTAAGGCTGATTGTGGCTGACTAATGGCTAATACTGGCCCTTGCGCAAGTACATTTAATTCACTATCAGTAACTATCGTTGCAATTTCAATGACGACATCAGTGTCTGGATTTAGCCCTGTCATTTCTAAATCGATCCAAATGAGGTTTTGTGCGCGCTGTGCCGCGGTTTGTTGATGTGGTTGCATGGTCATTGTCTTGCCGTATAAATAAGTTAGCGTGAAGTATATCAGTAAAATAGAATATTAAGAGTATTGCGCAAGAGAGATTTCCTGAAATCTTTATCAATTAATAGTATGATGCGCCATTAAATTGAAAGTCTGGAAAGAAGAACCCTTTTGACTAAGAAGAAAAAGCTTACCAAAGGCCAACAGCGCCGTGTGAGTTCAAACCGTAAAAAACGATTATCAAGCGCTGATAACAGCCAGCCACAAGTACAATGGCAAGCTGACCAATTAGGCCAGCAAGAAGATGGTTTAATTATCAGTCGCTACGGTCAACATGCTGATGTTGAATCAACTGATGGTGAAACATTTCGTTGTAATATCCGCCGCACCGCTGGTTCATTGGTGACTGGAGATAAAGTGGTTTGGCGTCGTGGCAATGAAGTGCTTTCTGGCATTAGCGGTGTTATTGAAGCTGTTCATGAACGGGTTAGTGAACTAACACGCCCAGATTTCTATGATGGTGTAAAAGTTGTTGCTGCTAATATTAATCAAATCTTTATCGTCTCTTCAGTGGTTCCAGCCTTTTCAACACAAATTGTTGATCGCTACTTAGTCGCATCAGAAGATGTAGAAATAAAACCTATTATTGTCTTAAACAAAATTGATTTGTTAGATAATGAAGGGCTCGAATTACTTGATGACATGTTGCAGCCATATCGCGACATCGGTTATCAAGTCGTTATGCTATCGAGTAAAAGTGGAGAGGGTGTCGATGAGCTTAATTCACTCTTAAAAGACAATGTGAATATATTTGTCGGTCAGTCTGGGGTTGGTAAGTCTTCACTGATTAATGCGTTGATGCCTGATGCTGAGTTAGTCACAGGTGATGTATCTGATAACTCTGGTCTTGGTATGCACACGACAACCACTGCAAAATTACTGCATTTTAAAGATGGCGGTGATTTAATTGATAGCCCTGGTGTGCGCGAGTTTGGATTGTGGCATTTAGATCCTGAACGCATTGCATGGTGCTTTATCGAATTTAGAGAGTTTTTAGGCGGCTGTAAATTCAGAGATTGTAAACATCAACATGATCCCGGCTGTATTTTGTCACAGGCGGTTGATGATGAAAAAATTGATAGTGAACGCTTTGATAATTATCATCGCATTCTTGATTCATTAGAAAATAACAAACCAAACCGCCACCCTGGCGGCGCTAATTAAGGAATTATTTGTGAGTGTTTTAGATAGATTTAAAATTTTTGGTCAATATGTGTTACCAAAACATGCCATTTCACGCATTATGGGACGCTTTGCAGCCTCTGAAAGTGGCAGTGCAACGACCTCATTTATTAAATGGTTTATTAAGCAATACAAAATCGACATGAGCGAAGCGTTACATGAAGATCCTGAGCACTTTAAAACCTTCAATGAGTTCTTTACTCGTGAACTCAAAGAAGGCTTGCGCCCAATCAGCGATACTGATGTTGTACTGCCTGTAGATGGCTGTGTTTCACAGCAAGGACCAATGACAGCAGGGCGTATCATTCAGGCTAAAGGTCATGATTATTCTGCGTTTACACTGCTTGGTGGAGATAAAAATCGTGCTAAGCCATTTGCCAATGGTCACTTTTCGACAATCTATTTAGCGCCGAAAGATTATCACCGCATTCACATGCCAATGGACGCTACTTTACGTGAAATGGTTTACGTACCGGGGGATTTATTTTCGGTTAATCCGTTAACCGCACAAAATGTACCGGGTTTATTCGCTCGTAATGAACGCGTTGCTGCAATTTTTGATACTGACCACGGGCCAATGGCTATGGTGTTAGTGGGGGCAACTATCGTGGCAAGTATTGAAACTACTTGGCATGGCACTGTGACTCCACCTTGTGGTCAACTTGATAGCTGGGAATATCCGGCTGATGGCGATAATACAATTACCTTTAAAAAAGGTGACGAGATGGGCCGCTTTAAACTAGGCTCAACGGTTGTTATGTTGTTTGGCGACGAGATGCTAAGTCATTTCGAAGAAGGACTCGAAGCGGGCACCGTGACACGCTTGGGTCAACCAATGGCACATCTCAATAAGTAATGCAGGAACAGACTAAGAGTCTATTCCAACTTCATTTTGCCGTATTGCTCTTTGGCGGTACGGCATTATTTTCACACCTATTACCGTGGTCCGCGGTTGATATTACGCTGTTTCGAACGGCAATTGCCGCTGTTGCTTTGGCACTTATTATTAAGTTTCAAGGAGATGCTATCGCCTTGAAGTCACGCCGTGATTATTTTATTGCATTAGTATTAGGTGTTAGCGTTGGCTTACATTGGGTGACTTATTTTTATTCTATGCAACTGGCTGGCGTTGCCGTTGGTATGCTGTCTTTCTTTTGTTACCCCGTCGTTACTGTATTTTTAGAACCACTATTTTCAAAAACGCGTCCTCACCGTCGAGACATTGCTTGTGCATTGTTAGTTTTTGTTGGTGTTTATTTGCTAGTGCCTGAACTGACATTACAAAACAACACTACACTAGGTGTCATCATTGGGGTCATATCAGGTATTTTATTTGCGATCCGTAATGTGCTGCATAAGCGATATTTTAGTCATTACAAAGGCACTCAAGCGATGTTCTATCAAACAACTGTGGTCGCGTTGATGTTATTGCCGTTTATGGAGTTTAATCCGTTAGATATGACTGGGTTTTGGGTTGATGGCAAGTTAGGTGAATTTGGCTTGTTATTGCTGTTGAGCCTTATCTTTACCGCTGCACCTCATTCATTTTTAGCCAATTGTTTTAAGCATTTATCTGCAAAAACAGCAGGATTAATATCTTGTATGCAACCCGTTTATGGTGTTGTACTGGCAACGATAGTGTTGGGGCAATGGCCTGAACTTATGGTCTATATTGGCGGATTTCTAATCGTCATTGCGGCCGTTACTGAAACGGTGTTAATCACAAGGAATCGTCATGGATGATTTAAAATCACGTCTAATAGAGCAAGAAGGCATGTTGGTGTCGCCAAAAACGCGACACAATGTTGAGGTAATTAAACAACTCATCGATAAAGAGTTTATTGAGGTTGCTGCAAGCGGTAGACGATTTGGATACGACGAAGTCATCGAGCGATTGCCAATCGAGTCACCAATGCGCTGTTTACAAAGTGACTTTGAATGTCGCTTATTAACACCAACAATAGCCCAACTTTGTTATCACGCTGTAATCTACACAGAAAAAGGGGAACTTAGCTCTCGACGAACTTCCATTTGGCGACTCGAACAAGCTTCTACGCAATGGAAAATGCTTTACCATCAAGGCACTAATTTATCGTAAGTAGCATTATGGGTTATTTTTTAATCTGCGACTAAACTTAAGGTTAGTGTTTTTACATTTACCATTTCGGAGTTGCTATGGATAACTTTAAAAAATTGTTTTCCTACCTAATCATTATCTTATTTTTAGAATCAGTCGCTTTTTCGTTTATTTATGACAGCTATTTATCATTAATAATCATTGGTTTGCCAACGGCGTTAGTGGCGTTGTTTATGCTTAACCAGCAACCTGATTCGGCCTTAACACGCCACACTATTGCATTAGCGACTATGGTGTTTGCGTGCTTACATATCCACCAAATGAATGGCCTTATTGAAATTCATTTTGAGCTATTTATTTTATTAGCGTTTTTAATCGTGTTACATGACTGGCGGGTTTATATCTCTACGCTAGTATTGGTGGGCGCTCATCATATGTCATTTTATTTTATGCAAACGAGTGATGTTGGTGTCTATGTATTTAGTGAAGATCGCTTAGTGTTTAGCAATGTGTTGATTCATGCTGTTTATTTTGCGGTGGAATGTTTAGTCGCAGGTTATATTGCGAAAACGCTTAATGATGAGCGAGTCATTGGTCAGCAACTTTCCCAAGCAACGCTCGCCATGACTGGCGATGCCAGTGTTATCGATTTAAGTGTTCGAGTCGAAGAACATGATAACCCATTGTTAAAAGACTTTAATGGCTTATTATCGACATTAGATAACGTGATCGGTGATATTAAGCGGCAAACAACGCAGTTTACCAATGATGCTCAAAACTTGGTTGCCGCTCGTAGTGAGTTACAAAGCTCGTCAGATATTAAGCAAGATCAAACGAATGCTATTGCGGCATCTGCGGAAGAAATGGCAGTGACGGTTTCTTCGATTGCAAAAGATACTGGAGAGCTTAGTCAGTCGGTTGAGACAGCGAATAATAAAACCATTGCGGCGAGTGAGCAGATCCTTAATGTTCATGATAAAAACAATCAATTAGCGGATCAGCTACGTCAAACTGGCAAAGACATTGCTGAACTGGCGAGCTCTAGTGCAAGTATTTCTAATGTGTTGTCAGAAATTACCGGCATTGCAGAACAAACTAACCTATTAGCGTTAAATGCTGCAATTGAGGCGGCTCGAGCTGGAGAGCAGGGGCGTGGGTTTGCTGTAGTCGCAGATGAGGTTAGGGCACTAGCGAATCGCACTAAGGAAAGCACCAATAAAGTCGATGAAACCTTAGCGCGCTTAGAGAATTATTCTCAACGTTCTACCCAGTCGATGACGAGCGCTATTGACGTTGTTGAAGAGATATTAACTATTGCTGAGCAAGCCAAATCTTATGTTGAAGAGGCATCTCAACTCGTGTCTGAGTCAAGTGGCCTTGCCATTAATGTTGCTAGTGCCATTGAAGAGCAATCTGCAACGACGCAAGAAATCGCAAATAGTTCTGATAACCTACGCCAGTCAGTGCAAGCCGATATTGATAAGGTGGGCGTCGTATCTGAAGCTGCCGAAAGCATTGATAGTTCAGTGAGTAAAATGAGTGAGCGAATTGCCAACTTTAAGTAACAAATTAGCGCCGTACTATTACTGGATAGTCGGCGTGTGGTTGCTCTGGGTTATTATTGGTTTTACATATTTGGTAAATCAGCGATTGGTTCAATTCGATCCTACTCACCAATTGCTAAATGTGTCCGAGCAGCAACTAGTTGCTCAGGTACAACAAGAAAACAATCAGTTGCCGCAGATCTATCACCTCGTTGATGAAAATTGTCATTGTACATCGCTGTTAAAAGAGCATCGTGAACAAATCAATAAAACAGCCATTGAGGATGGTTTTAACATTATTGATATTGATGTTAGCGACAGCGAGATTGCACCTTTAATTCCGGCGACGCCTGCCATAGTGATTGTTGGTAAAGATGCACAACTATTATATGTCGGCCCTTATGCGACAGGACTTGATTGTTCTGCCGACAATAGTTTAGTCGATGTCGTGCTTAACAATTATCGTCAAGGGTTTGCAGCGCCAACAGTCATTGATGACGCCACTGGTTGTTATTGCAGCCGTTAAAAGAGTCCAAAGAAATCGTCGAATACCGACTTCTTTTTTGTTTGAGGAGTGGGTGTTTGGCTGTCGCAACTTCCGGTCACAATTGCATTTTCCAATGCTGGTAAGGCAATAACGTTATCGCATCCTTTTGCGCTGGCTTCACCGGTTGTTTTATTAAAGTATGCCGTCGCAACACTTGCGGGATTACCTAAGGGTAATGACACACCGCCGCGTTGTTTTACAAAGTCACTATAAACCGTCAAAGCCCCTGTACTGCCAGTGAGGGCAATTGATTTGTTGTCATCCCGCCCTAGCCATACAACAGTGGCTTCATTATTATCAAAGCCCGCGTACCAACTATCACGTAAATCATCAGTAGTCCCTGTTTTACCTGCTAATGCTAGTCCTTTGTTTTTCCAGCGAAGTGACCTAGCAGTGCCTTTTGAGGTTACCTTATTCAACGCATAGCGTGTCAGGTAGCTGACTTGTGGAGTAATTGCTTGTACTGGTAGATTTTCATAGGCGTAGAAAGTCTCTTCATTTTGAGTGGTGACGGCAAGTACTGCATGGAGTGTTCTTTGCTCACCATTATTAGCTAACGATTGATAAAGCTGGGTTACCATCCAAGGACTTGCCTCAATGGCGCCGAGTAACATGGAAGGACGACGTGTGAAATCGCCCTGCCAACCTGCGCGCTCAAGGGCATAAGAAATCGTATCAAGTCCGACATCCATGCCAAGATTAACCATTGGAATGTTATAAGAATATGTAAGGCTGTCTAAGATATTAGCTTGGCCTCTAAATTTTTTATCATAATTAAGGGGCTTCCAAACTTCACCTTCGTTGTTAGTTAGACTAATTGCTTTGTCATCAAGCATGGTCGCTAAATTATATTGGCCCATCTCTTCAAGCGCACTAGCAACAATGAACGGTTTGATTAATGAACCTATTGGTCGCTGTGCATTGAGTGCACGATTAAATCCTGCGTAATTGGCGTCTTTACCTTCAACAATCGCTTTGATTTGACCATTGCGATAATTAGCGACAACAACGGCACCTTGTAGTTTGTTTGTCTTACTCGACTTTTCTAATGTTTTGATTCTATTAGTCAGACTTTGTTGAGCAAATCGCTGGGCATTACTATCGAGGGTTGTATAAATAGATATTCCCGATGTATTAGAGAAGTCTTGCGTGAAGCGCGTGCCGAGTTCTCTTTTGACGAGTGACATAAATCCGTGAAATTGTCCGTGCTTAGCAACACTGCTTTTTAGGCCAAGTGGTGATTTAGCAGCACGTTGGTATTGTTGCGCGCTAATAAAATCCTGTTTAACCATCTGCCTTAAAATGAAATCACGACGCTCTAATGCTCGTTCAGGGTAACGACTAGGGCTGTAGTAACTTGGACCTTTGATGATTGCAACAAGTAACGCAATTTGATCTGGCGTTAATTCATCAATCGGCCGTGCAAAATAAAACTCACTAGCGAGGCCAAAACCGTTAACACTTAATGGGCCATTTTGTCCTAAAAATACTTCGTTGAGATAGATTTCAAGGAGTTCATCTTTTGAATATTTAAATTCGATTAATAACGAATACAGTGCTTCTTTGGCTTTCCTTAATATTGAGCGTTCACGGGTTAAAAAAACATTTTTAACTAGTTGTTGGGTGAGGGTTGAGCCACCTTGCACTGTGCGTCCGGCTTTGATATTAGCAACCAGCGCTCTGAGAATTGAAAGCGGTGCAATGCCTTGGTGTTGATAGAAGTTTCGGTCTTCAATGTGAAGTAAGGTTGCGACGAGCAATTCAGGGATCTGTTCTCGAGGAACAAAGATGCGATCTTCCTTACTGGAATTGCTAATTCGTTTTAATAATTTAGGCTCAATACTAAACTGCGCCAATGACTGTCGCGTTTTAAGATCGGTCATTGACTCTAGATAATTACCATTAAATCTCATCATTACCCGCTGTTGAGGGTAAGTCGTCTCGATGTATGAGAAGGAACGGCGATTAATGTCAATTTTAGTTTTTGAAATCGAATACTCACCCGGTGACGTTGGATTACTTACTCGGCGATAATTGAGTGCTTCTAACTCGTTGATAACTTGATTGCGTGCGATGCGTTTTTTGGGAAAAAGCGTTAGTGATTGTGCATAAACTTTAGCGGGAATTTGCCAATGATCGCCTGAAAATTTTTGATCGATTTTACTGTCGAGATAAATGGCATAAGCAGCGATCAGTGTAATGCCAATAATAAAAAGCTTACTTAATAAAATCGCTGTTTTTCGTAACCACGTACGTGACTTAGGTTGGGACTTTTTAGGCTGGGATTTGGAGGCCATTAAACGATATCTCAATACTCAAATTATCAATAATCATTTATCACCAAGGTGATAAATGAGGTCATAGTGTAAAGGGCTATGTGGTGCAATGGCAATGACTAATTAATTGAAGTTTTTTGGCCTGTTATGTGTGCTTTGAGTTATTTTACGGCAACTTGTTGAGTGCATTTTTAATGCGGCATGTCGTCGATTCA
Source organism: Gammaproteobacteria bacterium MedPE (assembly GCA_001874365.1). Classification (GTDB taxonomy): domain Bacteria; phylum Pseudomonadota; class Gammaproteobacteria; order Enterobacterales; family Psychrobiaceae; genus Psychrobium. Next base: position 8,830 of record MPDF01000068.1, read on the forward strand.
CCGTTATAAACGCTAGTTATGCGATGGAACAAGTCCTCAATTAAATACCGTTGTTTACAAGGCTCTGGTGATAAGGCCGGGGAGAGTTACTAAACCACGATCTTTGCTTGTGATATTCCCATTCTTGTCAACAAAATAATAACTAGGGTAAGCATCAACACGCCACTGTTGTTTGATGGCGTCGTCGCCTAACAGAATGCTATGTTCAAAGTCATGTTGCTGTTGAAACGCTTTGACTTGATCGGCAGATTCCCAATCTAAGGCGATCATCACGATGTTGATTTCAGGTCTAACATTGGCGAATGCACTTAAAGACGGCTGACTCAACGCACAAACGGTACACCACGGCGCGAAGAAATACACTAAAGTTGAATGCTCTTTATTTATAATAGGCCGTTGATTTTTACCGTCTGGTTCAAGCGGTGAAAGGTGTTTATTCAAGGTGAGCAAAGGGGCAGGCTGTTGCGTATCAAGCATATTTCGCGACAAAAATACGGATAGAGCAATAAACACAATGGCAATAATCAATAGTTGCCCAAGGCCTTTAAGCCAATAGGAAGTGGTTTTTTTTGAAACGTTTGATTGCTTGGACATATTAGTAATGCGCATAAAAAGGATTGACTGCATCCTAGGTAGTTAAATGACTAAAATCAAGCATGATTTGGCTGTTACGAATTTCTCTTTAATATCAATTAAAAAATCAACAAACTATTAAAATTGTGTGATCTGCGACAAATTTACTTGAGAATGATTTACATCTTTAAATTTAAAAGTATACTGCACAGTGTAGTTTTGCGGGTGGCTGTTTTTTATGCAAAACTAGAATTTATTCTTAACATTTTCCAGTGGATTTATTATGACGTCTAAGCGCTTATTCAATAGATTTAAATCAACACCTTTTGCAAAAGGAGCGTTGGTTATGAGTATCATTGCCGTAATGGCAGGTTGTGAACAACAGAGTGAACAAGCACCAGCTGGTGGCATGCCGCCAGCAGCGGTAGCGATTATGGAAGTGCAAACCCGTTCAGTGCCATTTAGCATTGAATTACCTGCGACATTGTCAGGAGCAAAAGAAGTTGAAATTCGTGCTCAGGTATCGGGAATTTTGCAAGCTCGTAACTTTAGCGAAGGTGATAAGGTAACAGCAGGGCAGTCGTTGTTTAGCTTAGATGCCAAAGTATACGCCGTTGAGGTCGAACAAGGTAAGTCGGCGTTAAATGCTGCTATTACTCGCCTTGAACAAGCGGAGCGTGAAGTTAAACGACTAAAACCACTGCGAGCAAAAAATTCTATTTCACAACGAGAATTGGATAATGCGATTTCGACGTTAGACATTAGTAAGTCGGATGTGCAATCTGCTCAAGCGACATTAGAACGAGCGCAACTTCGCCTTGATTACAGCAAGGTAACTTCGCCTGTTAACGGTATCGCGGGTCGTGAATTGGTATCAGAAGGCACCTATGTTTCTGGTCCTGAGGTCTTGCTGACACAACTGACACAAATTGATCCTATTCGTGTGCGTTTTGGCTTATCAGAGCGCGAACAGTTAACAATGCGTAATGACGCAGCGTCTGGTGCGTTAACATTGCCGGAAGGCGGTCACTGGAAAACAAAAATTAAATTATTTGATGGTTCGTTTCATCCGCAAGAAGGGCTAGTTAACTTTAGTGATATTCGTATTAATAGTTTAACGGGCACCAGTGAGTTACAAGCCATTGTGCCTAATTCTGATTTCTCATTACGCCCTGGACAGTTTGTACGTGTTGTTCTTGAAGGCGCCGTGCGTGAAAATGCTTATGTCGTGCCGCAACGTGCTGTCCTGGATAATGGTTTAGGTAAGTTTGTTTATGTGATGGCCAAGAATGAGCAAGGCATGACCATCGCATTACCTGCGCCTGTTGTTGTCGGTGAATGGGTACAAGAGCAACAAGGCGATACTATTACTAATGGCTGGATTATCCGTAGTGGTCTAAAAGAAGGCGATAAAGTCATTGTTGATGGCATGGCGCGTATTTTCTTCCCTGGTATGCCTGTGCGCTTAGCCGACAGCGCACCCGCTGCGCAGCAATAGAGAGGATTAATTATGTTTTCTCGTTATTTTATCGATAGGCCCATATTTGCCTTCGTCATCTCCATTTTTATTATACTGGCGGGTCTGGCTGCGATGCGCAGCTTATCAATTGCGCAGTATCCTGAAATGTCACCGCCCGTGGTTCAGGTGACTGCTGTTTATCCTGGTGCGTCTGCGGAAGTGTTAGAACAAACAGTAGCAACGCCACTTGAAAATGCGATTACTGGTGTTGAGGGCATGATGTATATGTCATCAACGTCAACCAGTGCTGGTGCAACGACAATTACGGTAACTTTTGAAATCGGTACCGATCCCGATCAAGCGTCTGTTAACGTTAACAACCGTGTTAAGCAGGTTGAGGCTCGTTTACCTGAACAGACTCGTCAACAAGGGGTTGTGGTCGCAAAAGGGTCATCGAATTTCTTGCACGTGCATGCTTTTTATTCGCCAGATGGCACCCGTGATGCACTGTGGACATCAAACTATGTCACCTTGAATGTACTCGATAAAATTAAGCGTATTCCGGGAACGACCAGTGTTCAAATATTTGGAGCAAAAGATTACGCGATGCGCATTTGGCTGCGTCCGGATGTGATGAGTCAATTAGGAGTAACGGTAGATGAAATCAGTAATGCGGTACGCGAACAAAATTCGCAATACGCCGCTGGTCGCATTGGTGCTACGCCAACGTCTACAACGCCACAGTCTTTGGTTTACAGTGTAAAAGTTCAGGGGCGTTTATCGTCTGCTACTGAGTTTGAAAATATTATTATTCGTTCAAACAGCGACGGTAGTTCACTACGCTTAAAAGATATTGCGCGTGTTGAGTTAGGCTCTAAAGACTATGATTTTGATGGTCGAATTAATGGTAAGAAAGCGGTTCTGCTAGGTATCTTCTTACAACCAGGTGCTAACGCGCTTGATGTTGCCGATGAAGTTAACGCCACTATTGCTGATTTAGAAACGCGCTTCCCACAAGGATTAAAACATTCACTGCCGTATGATACGACGCGTTTTGTTGAAGTATCTATTCGTGAGGTAGTAAAAACACTTGCTGAAGCAATGCTACTGGTATTCATTGTTGTATTTATCTTCTTGCAAAACTGGCGCGCCACATTGATTCCAATCTTGGCCGTTCCTGTGTCGTTGTTAGGTACCTTTGCTGGTCTGTACATGTTGGGTTACTCAATTAACAGTTTAACCTTGTTTGGCATGGTGCTATCGATTGGTATCGTCGTTGATGATGCCATTGTTGTACTGGAAAATGTCGAACGTATCATGCACGAAGAAGGTAAAAACGTGCGTGATGCAGCCATCAAGGCGATGAAAGAAGTAAGTGGGCCAGTCGTCGCTATCGTATTAGTACTGTGTTCCGTATTCGTGCCGATTGCATTCCTAGGCGGATTGACGGGAGAGCTATTTAGACAGTTTGCTATCACCATTTCTATTTCAGTGAGCTTGTCTGGCTTAGTCGCACTAACGATGACACCGGCACTGTGTGTGATGGTATTAAAACACGATGATAAAAAAGGTAACTTCTTCTTTGATGCCTTTAACCGTTTTTTCAACCGTATCACTGGCTATTACGTTAATGGCGTAAGCTTCTTTCTGCGTCGTGGCCTAGTCGCGCTAGTATTGGTTGGTGGCATGATTGCCATTACAGCGAATATGTGGATGAAAACGCCGGGCTCATTAGTGCCTGATGAAGATCAGGGTTTCTATATCTCAGCTGTATTTTTACCAGATGGCGCATCGCTAGAGCGAACACAAAAAGTTGTTGATGAAGTGGTCGCTGCCATTCAATCAAACCCAGCTAATGAAAATGTGGTGTCATTTACGGGGTTTGATTTCTTAGGTGGTGGTTACAAAAACAATGCTGCAACATTATTCGTAACTCAAAGCCATTGGGATGACCGTCAAGTCAACACCCAACAGCTAGTCGGGGAATTGTTTGCTAAAACGGCAGGTATTAAAGAAGCCTTAGTATTGGCGTTTAACCCACCAGCGATCCCTGGGCTTGGTAATACAGGTGGATTTGAATTTTATATTCAAAACCGTGGTGAAGGCGGTGTTGCTAAACTTAAGCAAAGCATGCAGGCCGTGATGGGCGCTGCTCAGCAGAGTCCTATTCTTGCTGGTGTGCAAACGCTATGGCGTTCTGATGCTCCACAGCTTAAGGTTGAGTTAGATCGTGAGCAAGCCCGTGCAATGGGGGTACCAATCAACCAAGCGTTTAATGCGCTCGCTGGGACATTAGGGACTTATTATCTTAATGATTTCAACAAGTTTGGTCGTACATGGCAAGTATTGATGTCTGCTGAACCCGAGTTTCGGATGAAGCCTGATGACATTTCACGTATTTATGTGAAAAGTAACAGCGGCGATATGGTACCAATTTCAGCCTTTGCTAACATTGATTACAGCAGTGGTCCTGACAGCCTCGATCGTTACAACAACTTGTCAGCGGTTAAGCTACTGGGTAATGCCGCGCCGGGTTACAGTTCTGGTCAAGCAATCGCAGAAATTGAGCGTATTGCAGCGCAAGTATTGCCATCTGACATGAGCTTTGAATGGACAGGGACTGCTTATCAAGAAAAACGCAGTTCGGGTTCTACTGGCTTAGCGTTAGGTATGGCCGTGATTATGGTGTTCTTGATTCTTGCGGCATTGTACGAACGTTGGTCACTGCCATTGTCTGTGTTATTGGCATTACCTTTTGGTATTTTCGGGGCCTTGGTATCAGTATGGTTAACCGGGTTAACTAATGACGTTTATTTCCAAATCGGTCTTGTGACTTTATTAGGTTTAGCGAGTAAAAACGCCATCTTGATTGTCGAATATGCACTGATGAAAAAGCAAGAAGGTTGGAGCACAGGCGCGTCGGCATTAGAAGCGGCCCGCTTACGTTTCAGACCTATTGTGATGACATCACTAGCCTTTATCCTAGGCGTTGTACCATTGGCATTAAGCTCTGGCGCTGGCGCGGGTGCTCGTCATAGTGTCGGTACGGGCGTTATGGGGGGGATGATTGCTGCGACCTTCCTCGCTATCTTCTTTGTGCCGTTGTTCTTTTATTGGCTTACTGATCGCAAGATGTCAGATAAGCGTCCAAAGAGTGAAGTGACACAGGAAATCAGTGAGCATCACGAGCGAGAACTGGCTGCTGAGAAAGCCGCTGAGTAGTTATACCGACTCAATAAGTGTTCAATGATAAAAGCCCCGATGCTAATAACATCGGGGCTTTTTTATTGTTTCTTTAATGAAGGTTGATTGAACATGATATATTCCATTGTGCACAATAATTTAGAGATGGAAGTCATGGTTAAACCTCGCTTAAAAGTAATAATTGTCATGGTAATGAGTATGTTCTTGTTATCACTAAATCTGCATGCCGCTCAATATACGATTGAGCTTATTAGCGATGATGTATCGGTTCCATGGGGAATTACCCAGTTACCAGATAATTCACTATTAGTGACAGATAGAAAGGGGACGATGCGGGTAATTAGTCTCCAAGGGAAATCTACACAGGTGACTGGCTTACCTAAAATTGTTGCTAAAGGTCAAGGTGGTTTACTTGATGTTGTCCTTCACCCTGACTACTCAACGAATAGTTGGATATATTTCTCCTATAGCACGGGAGAAAATGGGCGTATAAATACGGCAATTAGTCGTGCTAAATTAGCTAAGTCACAAGCTGATTATCAATTAACTCATCTAGAAACACTGTATCAGGCTGAAGCTTATAATAGCGGCGGCGCACACTTTGGTAGCCGAATTGCCTTTGATAACGATAACTATCTGTATTTTTCAATTGGCGATCGCGGACAACGGGATATCAATCCACAAGATCTAAATCGCGATGCTGGCAAGATCTATCGTTTGCATGATGATGGGAGTATCCCAAAAGACAATCCATTTGTGGCTAAGAATAAGGCTAAAACGGCAGTGTTTAGCTACGGACATCGTAATCCACAGGGCTTGGCTTTTAATCCTCATACGCAAGCAATATGGTCTCACGAACATGGCCCTAAAGGGGGAGACGAGCTTAACATAATCGGTAAAGGCAATAATTACGGCTGGCCTGTGATCAGTTATGGCGTTAATTACAGTGGCAGTAGTTTTACTGATTTAACGAAAAAGCAAGGCATGGAGCAACCTATTACTTATTGGGTGCCGTCGATTGCGCCATCGGGCATGGTATTTGTTACCAGTGATAAATATCCTGAATTAAACAATCATTTACTAATTGGCTCATTGAAATTTGCTAAGTTAATTGCGGTGAGTGTCACGGGAAATAAAGTGGCAAAGCAGCACGATGTACTTAAAAGTGTTGGCCGTCTACGTAGCGTTTTTCAGGGAAGTGATAACTATATTTATCTGGGGATAGATGGCCGTGGTGTATTTCGTTTAGTGTCAACAGCTGAATAAATATGACATAAAGGGTGGTGTTACCACCCTAATAGATTGACCAATCAATGTGAGACGACAATAATTTTAATGCCTCGATTCCAACAAACGAGTTGCCTGTTTGATTAAGTGCAGGTGACCAAACACAAATTGATAACACACCCGGCACAATGGCGACTATGCCACCACCGACGCCACTTTTCCCAGGAAAGCCAACTTCAAAGGCGAATTTACCCGCTTCGTCATACAAACCGCTAGTGGCCATCAGCGCATTAATTTGTCTTGCTTGCTGCTCAGGTAAAATTCGTTTGTTGCTAAATACGCATTCGCCCTTGTTGGCGAGATAGCTAAAGGATTTGGCTAAATCAACGCAAGACATCTTGATGGCACAAGTCGAGAAGTAGTTCATCAGCACGTCTTCAACTTCATTGTTAAAGTTGCCAAAAGACTTCATTAAATAAGCTGCGGCGGCATTACGGGCGCGGTGATCATATTCCGATTGTGCGACCTCGCTATCAATCTGAATCTCAGGATTAGCGGCTAATGTGCGGACGAAATTTTTAATCGCAAGGCTCGGTGTCGCGTAGCTTGATTCAATCATATCAGCGACGACTAGGGCTCCCGCGTTAATAAAGGGATTGCGCGGAATACCGTGCTCTTGCTCAAGCTGAATCAGTGAATTAAAGGGCAGTCCCGATGGTTCCATTCCCACCCGTTGCCAGACATCATTACCTAGTGTTTGCATCGCAAGTGTCAAGCTGTAGACCTTTGAAATACTCTGAATAGAAAATGGCGTTTGTGCATCACCAACACTGTGAACATTTCCTTTGATATCGCAAATGGCGATACCAAACTGATTGGCATTCACCTTGGCAAGTGCAGGAATGTACTGGGCGACCTCACCTTGACCTA